>NZ_RZPB01000316.1:0-6678 GCF_003998535.1 Mesorhizobium sp. M7A.F.Ca.AU.002.02.1.1
GAATAGGGGAATAGGGGTGGCGGCAGTCACTGCTTCGGGCTAATTTGCCCTACTGCCCTATTGCCCTATAATTTTCCCAACAGCTCCGGCGTCGGCCAGCCATCCACCGGCAAACCTAGCCGCGTCTGCTCCTTGCGGATCGCCTCGCGGGTGTTGGTACCCAAAATGCCGTCGACGGTGCCGACATCGTAGCCCTTGGCTTCCAGCTTGGTCTGCAACGCCTTCATCTGCTCATTGTTGAGACCGGTCTCGGGATTGCGCGGGTCCAGCGGCGGCGCGCCTGCCAGCCGTGCGGCAAGGTTGGCTGCCGTCAGCGCATAGGTGAAGGACTGATTCCATTCGAGATAAACGTCGAAATTGTCGTAGGTGAGGAAGGCTGGCCCCTTGCGGCCCATCGGCAGCGCGAGGCCTGCTTTCAGGCCGTTATCGACCAGCGGCGCGCCGCTGGGGTAGGTGACGCCCCATTGCGCCCACTGCGACAGCGGCAGCTTGTTGGTGCGACCGGTCTGATCCCACGGCATGTCTTCGGGCACGCGGACTTCCTGGATCCAGGGCTGGTCGCGTTTCCAGCCGCGCGACAGCACCTTGTTGGCAGTGGTCATGATCACATCAGGCACGCTGCCGCGCAGGTCGATCTTGCCGTCGCCGTCGCCGTCGACGCCGCGTGCCAGATAGTCGGAGGGCAGGATCTGCGTCTGGCCGATCTCGCCGGCCCAGGCGCCCCTGACATCGGCCGGCAGCACGCCGCGATCGATCAGTTCCAGAAGCGGCACCAGCTGTTGCCGGAAGAGCTGCGGCCGGCGGCAATCATGGGAAAGCGTCACCAGGGCGCTCAGCGTGTGGAAGTCGCCCTGCACGGCGCCGAAATCGGTCTCCAGCGCCCAGAAGGCGGCGATGATCGGCGCCTGGACGCCGAACTGCTGGTCGGCGCGGGCGAAGACATCCGCGTATTTCTTCATGTTCGCCGCACCTTGCTTCAGGCGATAGGCCGAGATCATCCGGTTGGAAAACTCGACAAAGGTTTGGGTGAAGACGCCCTGGGCGCGGTCGCGCGCCAACACCTTGTCATCTAAGGTTGCCGCTTCAAGGGCGTCGAGACCCACTGCACCTACGCCGGCCGCCTTGGCTTCCGCGGCGACGCCCTGCTTCCAGGATTCGAAGTCGCCGCCGCATTCCTGCGCCATCGCCGGCAAGGCCGTGGCGCACAGGGTCAGCGCAGCCGCGAGGACTTTGGAACGCAGTCGCATCAGCTTCCTTTCGAAACGAACAGGGGGTCATTTGTTGTGCTCCCCCCCGGGAAGCCCAACGCCCTGAATTACCGGCGGTTGCACTCTTTCCCGCTGGCTGTGTCGAAAAGCAGGCGGCAGGCCCGGTGTCAACGGTGTTCTGCGGCAGCTTCTCTGCTGGAGTGATTTGATGCAGGGCAGTGCTGCCGTTGCACCGGTTCAACGGAAGCTCTGCTGGAGTGATTTGATCCAGGGCGGTGCTGCCGTTGAACCTGACGTCAACGGGTGTTCTGCCGCAGCCATTTGTTCCAGGCGGCTTCGCTGCCGTTGAAGACGTTGATGTCGGACTTGCCGGTCATGCCGGGAACGATGCCGGTTCCGGTGTACTGCCAGAAGGTGAAGGGGTGGCTGCCGTATTTCTCACGCGGATGGCCGGCGACGGAACGCAGCCAGTAGGGATAGCCGCGGAACCCTGACAGCCCGTTGTCGTCGAAGAAGTCGACGGAAGTGTAGATGATCGGCTTCTTGCCGTAATGGCGTTCGACGATTTCGAGGAAGGTGGTCATCTCCGCGCGCACCGTGGCGGCGTCGGGACGCAGCCTGCAGGTCGGCGATTGCGGGTTCCATTCCATATCGAGGACCGGCGGCATCGCCGAGCGATCGACGGGGACGTTGCGGATGAACCAGCGCGCCTGAACGGCAGCCGGGGTGCAGAAATAATAGAAATGATAGGCGGCTCGCGGAATCCCGTTGGCCTTCGTGCGCGCCCAATGCTCGCTGAAATACTCGTCGAAACGGTCGCCGCCCTCGGTCGCCTTGATGAAGGCGAAGGAGATGCCGCTGGCCCTGGCAGCCGGCCAGTCGACCGAGGTCTGGTATTTGGAAACATCGGTGCCGTGGACGGCATAGTTCCACGGCGCGCCGCTCTCCCATTCATGCGGCTTGGAGTCGGCAAAGCGCGGCGCGCGCACGGCAACCGTCGGGCTGCTCGAAGCGGATGGCGACAGCGGCGAGAGATCGTCGACGGTCGAGCAAGCACCAAGCAGCGCTAGCATGATCAGGCCCGCAAGACGGCGCATCGCAATTCCCGAGCCGGATTCAGCCGGTCGCTGATGGGTCTCTACACTGATGGCCTGCTTTGTGATCGGGCCCCCTCCGAACGATCGCCCCACAGCATCGCTCAGCATATCCTGTGATCGCCGATCATGGTTGATAATCCGTTGATGGCGCTCGACAAGCATTGTGATTTGCGGAAGCAATGGCGGCAAATCGATGACATAAGGGTCGCGCAGGGCCCGGAGGAAATAAATGCGGATCGTGGTCAAGATCGTCAAATGGCTGCTTGGCCTGATCGTCCTGGCGGTCGCAGCACTTTTTGCCTGGCTTTATATCGCGCCACCGGAGTTGATCAGGGTCGGCTCGGGCTACTCGGCCAAGATCGTCTGTTCGAACGTTTTTATCGCCGGCCGCGATCCCAATGAGGTGCTGGCCGTCGACGTGCAGGCACCCGGGCATCCCCTGCTGCGGTTAATGCGGGTTTCGGTGGACAAGAACAGGGGAACGGTGTCTGCCGGCCTGTTCGGTTTCCTCGGCAAGAGCGTCGCCGTAGCCCGCGACGGGCTTGGCTGCGCTTCGGTTCCGGACGGCGACGTAGGAAAGGTGCGGCGGACCGCGATCCAAGCGGAGCCGTCCGCAGTCACCATGGGCGACCTGTGGCCGGAAGGCGAACGGGTCGAGGCATCACAGGATCCGGTTGTTGCCAAGCTGCTGGATGATGCGGCGCTGATCGGCACCGGCATGCGCGCGGTGGTGGTGGTCAAGAATGGCCGTGTCGTCGCCGAGCGCTACGGCGATGGCTTTTCCGCCAGGACGCCGCTGCTCGGCTGGTCGATGACCAAAACAGTGAATGCCGCCATCGTCGGTACGTTGGTCAAGGACGGCAAGATGGCTTTCGACAACAAAAACCTGTTCGCGCCGTGGAAGGCGGACGGCCGCGCCGCGATCAGCCTTGCCGACATGATGGCGATGTCGAGCGGGCTGGAGTTCAACGAGGATTATGGCGACGTCGCCGACGTCACGCGCATGCTCTATCTCGAACCTGACATGGCGGGCTTTGCCGAATCCAAGCCGCTGGCTGCAGAGGTCGGCAAACAGTTTTCCTATTCGAGCGGCACGGCGGTGATGCTGTCGCGCCTCTGGCAGGACGCGGTCGGCGACAAGGCCAGGGCGCTGACGTGGCCGCGCACGGCGCTATTCGAGCCGCTCGGCATGCACAGCGCGGTGCTTGAAACGGACGAGCAGGGCACCTTCGTCGGCTCGTCCTATCTCTACGCGACCGCGCATGACTGGGCGCGCTTCGGCCAGTTCCTGCTGCAAGGCGGGGTGTGGAACGGCAACCAGATCCTGCCGGCCGGTTTCGTCGACTGGATGCGCGAGCCGGCATCCGCCTCGAAGGTCTACGGCAAGGGCCAATTGTGGATCGAGGCCCCGGGCGATGAGGAAAACCCCGGCGCCGGCGTCGCGGCAGGCCTGCCCAAGGACACGTACTGGATGGAAGGCCATGACGGGCAGACGGTTGCCATCATTCCCTCGGAGCAGTTGGTGGTGGTGCGGCTGGGGCTGACGCCTGCCAAGCTTGGCTATCGGCCGCAGACGATGGTGGGGGCGCTGATGAAGGCGCTGCATTAAGGTGCATTGACATTCAGGTGAGGTCGGCCTGCAAATGGCGGTTTCACCTTGGCTAGCCGCGCGGCCCGATAACCGCCAGCCAGGCATAGCCGCGATAAAGCGTGCCGAAACGGAAGCTTGCGCCGGTTCGCCGAGATTCCGATTCCAGCACTTCGCGCAACGATTCACGCGGCGCGACGTGGAATTTTTTCAGCCAGCCGCGCAGCAGCGCACGGAACCAGCCGGGCAGCCCTTCCTGCTGGCCGAAATCGACGATGTGCAGCGAACCGTTCGGCGACAGGGCGGCAAGTGCCGCCGATACTGTTTTTTCCCAGCCGGGGATCATCGACAGCGAATAGGACACGAAGACACGGTCGAAGCGTTCGACATCGAAGAGTGCCCGGGCATCGAAATCGGTGGCATCGCCCCTAGCCAATATGACGCGACCGGACAGGCCCTCGCGGTCGATCGCCTTTCCGGCCGTCTCCAGCATTTCGGCCGAAATATCGAGGCCGAAAAAGCGCGCGTCGGGATAGTGACGGGCGGCGAGGATGACGTTGCGGCCGGTGCCGCAGCCGAGTTCCAGCACGGTGCCACCGGCAGGCACGTCGAGCCCCGAGATCATTGGGTCGCGGCCGAGCAGGTAGTATTTGCGGGTCAGGTCGTAGATGTGGCGCTGCCAGCGGTAGACGCCGTCCATCAGTTCGGCATGATTGGCCTTGAATTCGGGGCTGGCCGGCAGCTCGCTGCTGCTCATGCCGCGCGCTTTACGTAGAGATGGAAGCCGCCATAGATGGCCGAGCGGTCGCGGGCCGAAAATTCCCGCGAAGCCTGGTCCTGATAGTCCCATTGGTCGAGCAGCGAACTGGAGACGCGACCCGGCAGCAGGCTGGGCTCGGCGGCGGTGCGGAAGATGACGCGGGCGCCGGCCGAAGCCGTGCGGGTGATTTCCGCCCACAGCGCGTTGAGCTGATCGTCGGTCATCCAGTCCTGTGCGTCGAGCAGGACGAAGCGGTCGACCGCGCCTGCATCCTTGCCGGCGAGAAACTCGATCAGATTGGCATGGTGGATGGCGACGCGGCCGACATTGCCGCGGATGGTCTCGTAATTCTGCTTTTCGAGATAGGCGGGCAGGGCGGCCTCGCCGGGGTTCGGATAGCGGCGGGCAAAGGCCTGCCAGGCGAAGTAGTTATTCTCCAGCGGAAAATCGCAAGCGAGTTTTTCCAGCCGGGCTTTCAGCACGCTGGCCATGGTGCCGTCGCCAGAAGTGATCAGCGAATCGTACTGCGCCGGTGGAATGCCGAGGCCGAACAGCGAAGCCTTGCGCGACGTCGCCCATCTCAAAAGCTTGTTGTCGAAGACCGGCGCCAACTCCTCGTTGAAGAAGCGGCGCTGCTCGCCGATGTTCCTGGCCTGCATGATGCCGGCTGGGTCGACGCCGAAGAATTTTCCCGTGCGATGGCCCATGGCGATGAACAAGCCGAGCAGGCCGGTCTGGTAGAAATTGCGGTCGAACACAGTGATGCGACGGCGCCCGCGCCAGTTGCGGCGCTCCCAGTAGTGACGGCTGACAGGATCGAGATGCGGCGCGATGAAACGGTCATACGCTTTCGAATTGTGGCTGGTGTCGGCGGCGCCGAAGAAGCGGAACAGATCGCCCTGCGATGGCAAATGGCGCACCGCCTCCAGCTTCATGCGGTTCAGCGCGATGTGCGCGGTGTTGAGGTCGACGGCGTCGACCCGGGCCGGCGAGCGCGTGAGGTAGGCCAGGATGTTGCAGCCGCCGGAGGCGATGGTGACGACGCGGTGGCCCTGGCCAAGCTGCATCGCCTCCATGTCGACATCGGGGTCTTCCCAGATCTGCGGATAGACGAGGCCGGAGAACAGGAAGGCGAACAGCCGCTCCGAAATGCCGGCCTTCGACAGCGGGCGGTTCTGATAGACGGCCTTTCCAACTTCCTTGCCGCGGCGAAAAACCAGATCTGCGGAAACGTCCGTCATGGCAAGATGATTCCCCATTTGCTTTGCCGCAAGCGGGTAGCGCAGGCTCATGACAGGCCGGTGACAGCCGGTTGACGCCGGTCGATCCTTGCTGATCTCGATAATGTCTTCGAAAGTGCGGCGGTGCGCGTCTCGACATGGACCGCGCGCTTTTTCATCGAATCTGATTGCAAATAGTCATACGTCGGCCGGCTTCGGCAAGCAGGCCAACAGGACCAGTGCGCTCGATGAAGGGGTAGAGTTGCGAAGCCCGGTTGGAAGTTGTGTCGCCACAACGCTATATTCCGTGAACTGAATGTACGACAGCAGCAAGCTATACTCGACAGTCAGGAAGCCGCGCATGCTTGTCTTTTGGCGAGTCGGCATCCAGGCTGCGACATTGTCGTGGCAGAAATATTCCGGGGGTCGCCATTTCCCGATTTCACCCCCGCCAGCGGGACGATGCCGCCGGAGGGCCGATATACGAAGAGGTCTGTCGCCAGATCGGCAATCTTTTTATCTGAAGATGGTTCGTCCTTCTAGCCCTCTTTTTTGCGAAAAACTTCGTTTATCCCACGGTTTGATTTGATTGCATCCATTAATTTTGGAATCTGGTCCCAATATTCGCTGTAAGAAAAGCAATCTATTAGTTTACTGAACGCATACCACGTGTTTATTTTTTCCGGATCGTCTTTATTTTTGTTTTGGAAAATTGATTGTGCTTCTATGGATAGTTTTTCAAGATGCTCTTCCAGGGAATTGAATTCCCAGTCATCTAAATTCCCATCACCGGTTCTTCTAAGAG
>NZ_RZPB01000317.1:0-6675 GCF_003998535.1 Mesorhizobium sp. M7A.F.Ca.AU.002.02.1.1
GTTGCGGACATCGATGATGCCGCCGACGCGCGGCATCACCACCCGCTTCAGGAAGAGATAGAACAGCCCGAAGGTGATCGCCAGCCACAGAAGCTGCGACGGGAACGTCGCCGGATCGAATGGCGGAAACGTGCCATGCGCTTCAGCAGGCACGCTGGTGCCGGAATGCGTGTCGCCTTCCGTCGCAGCGTGGCTGGTATCGGCTGATGGCGCGGACTCTTGCGCAAAGGCAGATGTCACGAACATGGACTATCCCCGAAATTCAGGCCCGCCGCTTGCGCGGCCGGCCTGTCCAATCTTCCCGAGTGCTCAGCCGAACAGGGCCAGAAGCGCGATGAGAAGCGAGAAGATGCCCAGAGCTTCGGTCACGGCAAAGCCGAAGATCAGACGGCCGAACTGGCCATCGGCGGCCGACGGGTTGCGCAGTGCGCCCGCCAGGTAGCTGCCGAAGATGTTGCCGAGGCCAATGCCCGCGCCACCCATGCCCAGGCAAGCGATGCCGGCGCCGATGTACTTTGCTGCTTCTGCGTCCATTTGTTCAACTCCTTTGGATCTAAAATTCCGTTGCGATTCCATCCGGCGCCAATGTTGGAAATCTTTGGGCCGGAAACTTTTGGACCTAGTGCCCTGGATGCAGGGCGTCGTTGAGATACATGCAGGTCAACACGGCAAAGACGTAGGCCTGCAGGAAGGCGACCAGCAGTTCCAGTGCCGTCAGCGCCACCGCCATCGCCAGAGGCAGGATCGAGCCGGCGACGCCAACCGCGCCGAGCGCGCTCAGGCTGACGACGAAGCCGGAGAACACCTTCAGCGTGATGTGGCCGGCGAGCATGTTGGCGAACAGACGAACCGAGAGGCTGACCGGGCGCGACACGAAGGAGATTACTTCGATCAGCACCACGAGAGGCAGCAGGAAGACCGGCACGCCGTGCGGCACGAACAGTTTCAGGAAGCCAAGACCATGCTTCATGAAGCCGTAGACGACCACGGTTGCGATCACCAGCACGGCAAGGCCGAAGGTGACGATAATGTGGCTGGTGACGGTGAAGAAATAGGGGAACAGGCCAAGCAGATTGGCGACGAGCACGAACATGAACAGCGAGAACACGAGAGGGAAGAACTTCATGCCCTGCGTGCCGGCGGCGTCGCGCAACATGTTGCCGACAAACTCGTACGCCATCTCGGAGACCGACTGAAGCCGCCCGGGAACCAGGCTGCGGCTCGACGTCGTGAGAAACAGGAATCCAGCCGCGACGATCACGGTTGCGACCATGAACAGCGCCGAATTGGTGAAAGACAGGTCATAGCCGCCGATGTCGATCGGAATCAGCTTGTTGATATGGAACTGGTGGATCGGATCGACCTTGTCAGCTGCCACGTTCAAACCCCGTCAATGCCGCGTACGGCCTCGTTACCATTACCGCACATGGTGCGCGGTCATTTCTTGTCGTCTTGGCCACGGCGCGATTTATCGCCCTGTCCAAATTCTGCCACGACGCCGGCGGAACGCATCACATTGAGCACTCCGGCGCCAAAACCAAGCAGCAGAAACACGATCAGACCCCATGGCGATGTCCCCGCCAGACGGTCGATGACCCAGCCGATGCCGGCACCCACCACCACCCCGGCGATAAACTCGCTGGAGAGTTTGAGCGCCTGACCATAACCGGCCACACTGCCCGCTTTCGCGTCGTCTTTCCCCTCGAGCCGGCCCGGCCGCCTTGTCGCAAGCGAAGCTTCAAGGTCACGGCGGCGGCGCTCAAGATCGTCGTCGCGGATGTCGGGTTCATGCTGATTGCCGCGGCCGGTTTCTCCGGTTCCGTCTGGCCCATTCTTGTCGGCCATCGCAACCCCCCTGCCCGGTCAGACCGTCACCGTCCGTCCGCTTCTAAAGTCGCCGGCAACATAGTTAGAGGGTTTGCGCCCGTCAAGCCACGGGCGGAAGTTCATTGCCATGTATTTTAGGCAATAAAATCAATGAATTACGAAGGTGCGACATCGTGCCCGCCAGGATGACGAGGATGCATGGCGCGAATCCCCCGCGCAATGGCTCTTTGATCGGCTGCGCGCCACATCAAGGATCAGCGGCTGCTCCGCACTCAGCTCCAGCCGCCGCCATAGGTCCGATAGAAGATATGCAGGCCGATCTTGGTCATCTTCTGCATCGTGCGCGCCCAGCCGGGGTGGACATATTGGGCATAGTAGTGGGTCGACGATCCGACTTCCGGAATGAAGATCTTGCCGGCGGTGACGGCCATGGCGATCTCCTGGGCGGTCTTGTAGGCGGCTGGGCTATCGATGCGCTTCTTCCTGCCGTCGCAGGCGAAGGAGAACTGGCAACGGTTGAACCAGCTGTCGTTCTGGTAGACGACGCCGCAGATCGAATTCGGATAGGTCGGATTGCGGACGCGGTTGAGGATGACCTGAGCGACAGCGGCTTGGCCGCGCACGGATTCGCTCCTCGCCTCGAAATAGATTCCGTTGGCAAGGCATGCCTGCTCCTTCTTGGAGAAGACACTCGCCGGCAGCGGGTTCTGGATCCACGAATGATCGCCCTTGGCCATCGGCGGAATGAAGCGGCCCTCATTGGGCTGCTCGTCCTGAAGCAGGGCCTCGAAGGGCGATGCCTTGGCATAGTCCGGCTCGGATTGCGCATAGGCGGTGGCCAGCACATCCGGATGGTCGTTGTTGACCAGCGCCGCCAGCATGGCCGGCACGCCGGGATCCGGCTTCTTGTCCTCGCGCGCATGGAATGCCGCGGCGATCTGGATTTCCTTGCCTTTGATCTGCGGCTTGGCGAAAGCCATTTTCAGGCCGCTGTCCATGCTGGGTCGCAGCAAGGAGGAGGTGCGCTCGAAGATCGAGCCGGCGTTGAAGTTCTTCGGGGGTGCGACGGGAGACATCTGGACGATGCGCCCTTTCTTCTCGGCGCGCACGACGCGGTCCTCATCGGGCGTGGCGCTGACCTTGCCGCCCTTGCCGCGAAACGACACGTTGCCGACACCGGCCAGGTGGACGCCCGATCCGGAAATGGAGCCGGTGACATCGGAATCGACAAAGGGCATCTCGGCCGCGTGGGTCGAGCCGGCGACGGATTTCTCGACATAGGAATTCCAGCGCGTGCTCGATGCTTCGAGGCCGGAAACGAGGCTCGTCATGTCCTGATAGGCGGCGACGGTCGGAAAGCCGATCCAGATGCCGAAACCGATGACGAGCGGACCCAGAAAGCCACGTTTTCTCTCACCGGCGGCGGCAACCAGCCGCTTCAACACACGTCGATGCACGGAACTCTCTCCAGGAACGCTACAGACCCCACTGGAGAGCAAAATGATGCATTAACCTTGATGGGACGTTAACGGATTCGATCGGGTTTTCCCGGTCGGCCCGAGGTCGTGGTTGCGAAGTCGGGCGATTTTGCGGCCGGACCATTCAGGCCGGGCGCAGGAAGATCGGCCGGGCGATCAGCGCGCAGATGGCGGCCGCCAGCCAGACGCCGGACCAGGACCAGAGGTGCAAGAGCCCCGGAATGGCCACCGGCACCAGGAAGAAGCCGACGAAAACAAAGGTGTTGGCAAGGCTGAGCGCGGTTCCGACATGGCCGGCGCCGGCAAGGGTGGCAAGCTCGGTGTAGGCGACGCCGTGCCAGGCGGAGACAGAGATGCCTGCGACAATAAGCACGACCGGAAGAACCGCCGACCAGATGAGCTGGCCGCCCGGAATGGTTGGGCCGAACAGGACCAGCAGCCAAAGCATGGCGAAGGCAAGGGCGCTGAACGCGCTGCACAGGCGAAGAAATTGGCGGCGGTTGCCATAACGGTCGGTGAAGCGGCCGCTCCAGATGCGCATGACCATGGCGCTGATCTGCACCGCGGCGAGGCTGGCACTGATTGCCGCCGTTCCCAACCCAACGAAGTCGTGCAGGAATACGGAGGCGAAGGTGAGCACGGCCACCTGCGGAAAGCAGAGCAGGCCGATGGCGGTCGCGATACGCCAGACGTCGCGATTGCGCAGCGGCGCCGGTCCGGCCACAGCCGAAGCGGGATGGCCCTCGCCCGCCGTCGGCGGCTCGTGCAGCCAGCGCCAGGCGAACAGGGCAGACAGAGCGGATGCACCCGCCAGGACTCCGAACACCGCGGCAAAGCCGAAAGCCAGCGCAAGCGAGGGCAGCACGAGCGCGCCAAGGCCGCCGCCAAGCGGCACCGCCGTCTGCCTGATGCTCATGGCGAAGCCGCGCTCGTTTTCCCGGAACCAGCCCATGATGGCGCGGCCGCTCGAACCGTTGACGCTGCCGCCGAGCAATCCGGTGATGAATAGGCTCGTGGAGAGCAGCGTGACATCGGGAGTACCGGTCCTTGTCGGCACGACCAGCATCGCCATGACCAGGAGCCACGCCGCCGTCGCGCCGAGCCCGATCAACAGCACGCGGCGGTCGCCCCAGCGATCGGTGAGCAAGCCCCAGGGCAGTTCGCTGAGCGCGACCCCAAGCCCGAGAAGGCCGAGCGCCAGACCGAGTTCGGCATTGCCTAGGTGATAGCCCTGGCGAAGAACGACCGCCGTCGCCGGGATGCCGGAGAACGTAGCCGAGAAGGCGGCATTGGCGGCAACGCCGATGCCCAGGACTTTCCAGCGATGGCCCGGCGTGAACACCCTCCCGGTGGAACCGGTATCTTCCAGAAGTTCCGACGGCTGCCGGTCGGTGCAATTGACAATGGCGGACATGACTTCATTTCCCGTGCTGGCCAGCGGTCCGGCCTTGACGATCTGTCCCTACCGCCATAATTTCGTCCTGAAAATCAGGAAGTTTTGAACTTACAATCCTGAAAATCGGGACTTCCAACATGCGACGCGTGACATTCGACCTCGACGTCCTGCGCAGTTTCGTCACCGGCATGGAGCTGGGTAGCTTTGCCAAGGCCGCTGACCGGCTTGGCCGGTCGACGTCGGCGGTCAGCGCGCAATTGAAGAAACTGGAAGAACAGGCGGCGACGCCGATCTTCCGCAAATCAGGACGCGGCCTCGCTTTGACCGAGGCAGGCGAGACCATGCTCGGCTATGCGCGCAGGCTGATCGAATTGAATGACGAGGCGGCATCCGCCATCCACGGTGTCGAGCTGGAAGGCTGGGTACGGCTCGGCTTGCAGGAAGATTTCGGCGAGGCGGTGCTGCCGGACGTGCTCGGCCGATTTGCCCGGGCGCACCCCAAGGTGAAGATCGAAGCCAGGATCGCACGCAGCCACGACCTTGCCGAAAGGGTCCTGTCAGGCAGCCTCGATATCGCGCTCGCCTGGCACTGCGGCGAAACGCTGCCCTACAGCCAGCATGTCGCCGATGTGCCGATGCGCTGGATCGGGCCGGCAAAGCGTATCGAGACCAGCCTGCGCAACAGTGAGCCGCTGCCGCTGGTGGCGCTCGAAGCGCCATGCCTTCTGCGCACGGTGGCAACCGAAACGCTCGACCGCGCCGGCCTGTCGTGGCGGATGGCCTTTTCCAGCCCGAGCCTTGGCGGCATCTGGGCAGCCGTGGCGGCGGGGCTGGGGCTGACAATCCGCACCGACATCGGCCTGCCGGCCAGCGTCAGCGCGATGACGCCGGAGATCGCCGGGCTGCCGGCATTGCCCAAAATGGCGTTGGTGCTGCACCAGAAGGATGCTGAACTGGATCCGGTGGCAGCGCGGCTGGCCGACATATTGCTGCAGGCGGCGTTGCAGGCGCTGCCACGGGACGAGCGGTTGAAGGAGGTCGCTTAGACAGCCGGAACAGGTATCCAGCGCCCGACCGCTTATTTACGCTTGTTCGACCTGCCGGCGAACGGATTGTCCGACGTGCGCAGCGCGATGCGGATCGGCACGCCGGGCATATCGAAGGCTTCGCGCAGGCTGTTGGAGAGATAGCGGACATAGGATTGCGGCATCGCATCGGGCCGCGAGCACTGGACAACGAAACCCGGCGGCCGGGTCTTGGCCTGGGTGACGTATTTGACCTTCAGCCGGCGCCCTGCCACGGCAGGCGGCGGATGGTGTGCCAGGATGCCTTCCAGCCAGCGGTTGAGCTTGCCAGTCGAGACGCGGCTGTTCCATACCTTGTGGGTCCTGATGACGGCATCCATCAGCTTGTCGAGGCCGCGCCCGGTCTCGCCGGAGACAGGTACGGCCTGCAGGCCGCGCGCCTGGGGAAGAAGCCGTTCCGTCTTCTCGCGCAGTTCGGCCAGAAGCTCCTGGGGATGGTCGATCAGGTCCCATTTGTTGAAGGCGATCACCGGCGCCCGGCCTTCCCTGATGATCAGGTCGGCGATCTGCAGATCCTGCTTCTCGAAGGGAATGGTGGCGTCGAGCACGATGATGACGATCTCGGCGAAGCGGATGGCGCGCAGGCCGTCCTGCACCGACATCACTTCGAGCTTTTCGTGAATCCTGGCCTTGCGGCGCATGCCGGCCGTATCGAACAGCTTCAGGCGGCGGCCATGCCAATCCCAATCGACCGAGATCGAATCACGGGTGATTCCGGCTTCCGGTCCGGTGAGCAGCCGCTCTTCGCCGATCAGCGCGTTGATCAGCGTCGACTTGCCGGCATTGGGACGGCCGACGACGGCGATGCGCATCGGTTTGGTGTCGTCATAGGTGTGCTCGGCATCCGGATCGGCGATATCCTCGCCGATCCGGATGCCGAGCACACCTA
>NZ_RZPB01000318.1:0-6656 GCF_003998535.1 Mesorhizobium sp. M7A.F.Ca.AU.002.02.1.1
GCTGTCGGGAGATGGCGCCCGGTTCACGGATGGGTTTGAGAAGGGCGCGCCTCGGCGTCCGGCATCGCGGAACGATCGTCAGCCGCCCAAGGAATGCGGTAACGCCACGACACCTTTCGGGGCACCTGAGGTTGTCGCGGTCCAGGCGATGATCGCCGAGCTCTGCCTCGATCGATTGCAAGAGTCAGGGTTGGCCGACACGTGGCGGACATGGTGGACTTCGGATCGCAATCTCGCCCGTGCCAAAGGGCAATGGACGGAGGAGTTCAAGGCGATGAAGCCCACGGTGTCGGTGTCAGGAGTGATGGAGCGACAATGGCTGTAACCCTCGAAGATAGTTCAGTCGTTGCTCGGTTCCACCGCGTAACCGTCCGGTTCTCGCCAGACGTGCTCAGGGTCTTCGACGGCTACCGACAGACGGGCTGGTTCAGTAGGGAGGCCGGAGGACAGCTGTTCGCCGACATCGAGGGTGACGTTTGGCGTGTGTTAGCGGCGACTGGCCCCAGGCCGGCGGATCGACGGGGGCGGTTTCATTTTTGGCCGGATCGCAAAGCGGAGCAGAAGGAGATTGACCAGCATTTCGCAACAGGGCTTGAGTACGTGGGGGACTGGCATACACATCCGGAGAAGGCCCCGACGCCGTCTCACGACGATATCGCCAGTATCGAGAGCGTAGTCAGAAATTCGACCTTCTATACTTCGGGTCTGCTACTTTGCATCGTCGGTCTGGCACCGTTTCCAGACGGACTACACGTTTCTTTCCATGCTTAATGGCTGCCGGCTCCGGGACGCAAGGCGGACCGCACTTGCATGGAGTCTGTGCTGCGAAAACTATGTAGGTTGTGGAGATGATGACAGACCAAGAAAAAACTATAGTTGGAAGCCTTTACGGCTTGCTGCGAAGCGTTCGCGATGAAAGCGGAGCACTGTTTTCAGGTATCGGGGTCTTGGTAAGTGACACCCCCGATACGCTTCCTACTTTTCCGTTACGGCCAAGGGCTGTCACGCCCCCCAGAGGGTCTACAACTGAGGTCTTGAGTTCAATATCCAGGGACTCCAGCGATTTCCATGACGGATTCCATCTTCTTTCATCGACCTTGGAGATCAGCTCGCTCTCCCTGTATTTTTCGCCCCCGATCCTGCGGTCGGTGGTAATGCCGCATCCCAACCCAAGGCATGGCGGACGGTACCTGGCAGCCCTGTTCGGGTCGGCGTTGCCAGGCGTGATGGCGGCAGGTGTGGCGAGTGCACATTACGGCGTGGTCATTTTCAAAGACGGTATGGAGGTAGCCACAGATGCCTGATGATGATCGTTCAGTGGAGACCGGGCCGCACGCAGCGACAAGGTCGGACGACGGCGCGTTCCCGACCGTGAGCGGCACTTGGAAGATGGAAATCCATTGGCAACGGGGTGACCGTACCGGAAAGGTCGATGCAACCGCCATCATTCGTCAGAGCGATTGGGGGATCGACATGCAAGTGTATTCGATCGGCTCGGATTCCCGCACGATCCTCGCCAAGCCCAGCCACGAGGTCTCAGGACGCCCCGTCATTCATTACATGTACGAGGTAGAACCCAAGGCTATGTGGTCTGACGCAGTCAACCCATACAAGGGTGCGGCGATCCTTCGACTAAATGAACATACCGGCGAATTGAGCGGGAACTATTGGACCAGCCAATTGTCGAAGGGCTTCTTCAAACTCAGCCGCGAGTCTCAGGCTGCGGTAATGGGACCACAGGGGGAATCGGTGGATGTTTTGTTAATAACAGCCATTGCCGATGAATTTACCGAGGCACGCGCGGTGTTTGGCACCCGTGCTGGGTCGCCTGAAGGCGTGTCGGAATGGCTGCCGCGAAAGACCCATCTCAACGACGATTATCTAGTCGGGTCCTTCGTCGTAGGAGGTGAAGAGCGTTTCAGTATAGCTTTAGCGAAACCGAGTCGCATGGGGTCCGTGAGCACCAGTCCGGTGGCGACAAACCTCGCCAACTATCTCCGACCAAAGTGCCTTGTGATGTGTGGGGTTTGCGCTGGTAACCCAGGCGATGTTGAGCTTGGTGATCTCATCGTCTCGGAGCTTGCCTATCAATACGACGAGGGAAAACGGGAAAAGGACGAGTTCCTCAGCGATATCCGCCAGGCACGAATATCTAAGGAGTGGCTTGCGGCGGCGCAGTCTCTCGATCCTCGTGATCTCCCAAGTTTCGGCCATCCAAATGGTGGGGAGCGCAAATTATGGCTAATGCACAAGCTCTATCAAGGCTTCGATCCGCGCGTGCTGCCAGCGCGTAAACGCTACTTCGCGGACGGGGAGTGGTCCTCGACGCTTGTTGATCTAGAGAAGTCGGGGGAGCTGCTAATAGAGGGGACGTCGATAAAACTTACGGAAGTAGGACGAAGTGCTGTGGAACGGTCACTTGTCATGGATGTCGATCCACCAAAAACACTCCCCTTTGAAATCAAGACTGGCCCAATCGCCAGCGGAAACGTCGTTGTCAAAAATGGCATGACTTGGGACATGTTGAAGCGCAGCGGCGTGCGCACCGTGTTGGGACTCGAGATGGAAGCGGCCACAATCGGTGAGATCGCAAAGCAGTGTGGTATTGGCGAGTGGATCGTTATCAAGGGGGTGATGGACCATGCCGATCCCAACAAGGCGGACCGTTTCAAGCCGTTTGCGGCGCGTGCGTCTGCCGAAGCTCTTCGGAAATTCTTGATCGGCAGATTCTCAGTCTGACAGAGTGCAGGAGCCCACTGAAAGAACATGATCGCGAGGTGAACGGTCCATCGATCCGTTCATCTTGCGGAACCTAGCTGATTGCATTCAATTAACGGTCTGCAACCGCTTGGTTCCTTGGTTCAGGTCGTCGCCTTTCTTAACTGCCGGGCGGGAGGGCTCTTTTGCTTCGATAGAAGTCGAAGCCGCCAAGATTATTGAGGGTGGCGTTTCCAACCAAGCTAGGACGCGCTGCTCCAATCTTGCCGTCACTCCAATGTTGAACAGTCCGCGGGAACCGCCCGCCGCCTACGAGGCCAAGTAGACTTCCGACACATAAAGAAAGCTAAATTCCATAACAACGCCGGGCAGCAATCCATCAATCGAGACCAACGACCACCCGGTTGCGGCCGCCGTTTTTGGCTTTGTAAAGGGCGACGTCGGCGCGTTTTATCAGCGCCGCTACTGTATCCGCCCCTTTGAAAACCGAAGACACGCCAACGCTGACAGTAACTTCGGTCGTCTTTCCCTCACGACCGATGGCAAATGGCACCTGGGCGATTTCAGCGCGAATGCGTTCGGCGACCTTTTCGGCCACCGTGCTATCTGTGTCCGGCATCACCACTACGAATTCATCGACCCCATAAACGCATGCAAGGTCGATACCGCGCACATTCTTGCGTAGCCGGCGCGCGCACTCGCGCAGCACGTCGCCACCTGCCTCGTGACCGTGTGTGTCGTTGACCGACTTTAGAAGGTCGATGTCGGTGATTATCACCGACAATGGTCGCTGGCGCGCCACCGCACGATCGAACAACGTCTGTAGATGGCTATCGAGGTAACGGCGGTTGTGCAGCCCGGTTAGTCCATCGGTCACCGCCATCTCGATGGTTTGGGTGACGCTGGCGCGAAGCTGGTCATTGTAGCGTTTGCGGCGCACTTGCGTACGCATCCGCGCCACCAGCTCCTGCTGGTCTATAGGCCGCATGAGGTAGTCGTTGATGCCGAGTTCGAGGCCGCGGATGATCCGCCCCTCCTCGCCTTCCTCGGCCAGAAGGATGATCGGCAGGAAGCGGGTGCGATCGAGCGAACGCAATTGCGAGCATAGCCGCAGCGGATCGAATTCGGCAAAAGCCATCGAGATCACGACGCATTCATAGGGCGCTTCGGCAGCCTGGAAGAAGCCGGCATGCGGGTCGGTGGCAATGTCGAGATCGGCACTGTCGCGCAGCATCTTCTGGATGCGCTCAAACGAAGATTTGCGCTCGTCAATCAGCAGAACTTTTGGCGTCGCGTTTTCGGACGTGAAGGTGCGGCTCAACACCTCCTCGATGCCGATGTTGCGTGTGGTCGAGGCACGCAGGCGCAATTCGTCAGTCAGCGACTTCAGCCTGACCAGGCTTTTCACGCGCGTCATCAGCTGCAGGTCATTGACCGGCTTGGTCAGGAAATCGTCGGCGCCGGCCTCGAGACCGCGCACTCGGTCCGCAATCTGGTCGAGCGCGGTGATCATCACCACCGGAATATGCGATGTCGCCGGATCGCTCTTCAGCCGCCTGCAGACCTCGAACCCGTCCATGCCGGGCATCACGTCGAGCAGCACTACATCGACCTTGCCATTTTCGCAGGTTTCGATGGCGTCGAGTCCGTTGGACGCCGTCAGCACCTCAAAATATTCGGCAAGCAGCCGGACTTCGAGCAATCTCACATTGGCAGGAATGTTATCGACGACAAGGATGCGCGCGGTCATGACGAGATGTTCTCCTGAAGAACGTATTTCGTCGATTGCCCGGCTTGGAGCTGATTGAACACTACCGACGACAATGAATGGCGGCTTCCGGCGTCTTCGACAAGAGCCAGTGAACGTCTCGAACTAGGCGCAAAGCGGCCAATCACGTCGTGGCAATTAGATGCATATGGTTCCAAAAAGGGGGAGATGGTCTTGGCCATCTCTCCCCCGCGAATGCCGCCTGCGCAAAGCGGGGCCGCCCGCTCGCAAGGCGGCGAATGACCGACATCCTCTGACTTGGTCCGAGCCGCCCCGCTCGACGCGCAGCCCAGCTCCGCTCGCCGGCATTCGCCCCCCTCTCTGCCGCGCGCTCACGCGCCCCCGGAAGGCATGCCGAGGGGCATGCCTTCGGCATGTAACGTGAAAGGACCAGAACCATGACGACCAATGAAACGAGCGCGAAGACCGGAACCGCCAGCGCGAGCGGCACGGAAGTTTTCATTCCGCTGAACAAGCTCAAGAAGTCGCCTCGCAATGCGCGCAAGATGCCGCACAGCGAAGCGATCATCGAGGCCTACGCGGCCAGCATCGCCGCCAAGGGCATCCTGCAAAACCTTGTGATTGAGCCGGAGTTCGACGGCGAGGGCGCGGAAACAGGGTTCTACTTCGTCACCATCGGCGAGGGCCGCAGGCTGGCGCAGTTACTGCGTGTGAAGCGCAAGCAGATCAAGAAGACCGAGCCGATCCGCTGCGTCATCGACACCGTCAACGATGCGCATGAGATCAGCCTGGACGAGAACATCACCCGCGAGGACATGCACCCCGCAGATCAGTTCGAGGCGTTCCGCGACCTTCACGAGAACAAGGGATGGGGTGCGGAGGCAATCGCCGCCCGCTTCGGCATTACCGCACATGTCGTGCGGCAGCGCCTGCGGCTTGGCGCGGTCAGTCCCAAGTTGATGCAGGTCTACCGCGAGGGCGATTTGACCCTCGATCAGCTGATGGCTTTCGCCATCACGGACGATCATGCCCGGCAGGAACAGGTTTTCGAAAGCCTCACCTACAATCGCGAGCCCTACGTCATCCGCCGCGAACTGACGCGGACGCATGTTGCGGCGAACGACCGCCGCGCCGTCTTCATCGGCGCGGAAGCCTACATGGAAGCCGGCGGTGCCATCCTGCGCGACCTGTTCACCGAGGATCGCGGCGGCTTCTACGAGGATGCCGCTTTGCTCGACCGCTTGGTGATTGAGAAGCTGCAAGGCATCTCTGAAACCGTCAGGCAGGCCGAGGGTTGGAAATGTGCAGATGTCCATATCGACTTCCCCCACGCAAACGGCTTGCGCCGTACCTACCCACAGCCGGTGGATTTGTCGGAGGAAGACAAAGCTGCCTACGCAAGGGCATCCGACGAGTTCAACCGGCTCACAGATGAATGGAATAGCGCCGAGGAACTGCCGGACGATGTTGATCAGCGTTTCGGCAAACTTGAAGCCGAGATCGAGCGCATCGACGCTCTGCGTCACGCCTACGATGCTGATATTGTTTCGCGTGGTGGCGTGTTCGTCGTGCTTTCCCATGATGGAGCGGCGCGCATCGAACGAGGTTTCATCCGCGCCGAGGATGAGCAGGTGGGACCGGAAGCGGAAACGCTTCCAGACGGCGAGGACTACGCCGTCAATGACGATGGCGAGATCATCGAAGACGGAAGCGGTTCGGATTCCGATGGTGGCAGCCACGAAGAAGCGGAGGATGATGGCAAGCCGTTGTCGGACCTTCTTATTCGCGACTTGACCGCTTATCGTACGCTTGGGCTTCGCCTTGCGCTTGGCGAACAGCCGGACATTGCCCTTGTTGCGGTTACCCATACGCTTGCGGCGCAGACCTTCTATCAGGGTGCTGATGCCCACTGCCTCGAAATCCGCCCAACCAGCGTCTACCTCGCCGGTCACGCGGACGGCATCGAAGATACGGCGGCAGGCAAGGCATTGGCAGATCGACATGCGGAGTGGGCTGCGGACATGCCTCGCGATGTGGCCGACCTGTGGGGCTTCATCGCCTCACTCGACCACGCCAGCGTCATGGCGTTGTTCGCCCATTGCGCCTCGCTCACCGTCAATGCCGTAAAGCAGCCTTGGGAGCGCAAGCCTTGCGCCCACGAGACAGCGAACAGGCTGGCGACAGCGGTCAACCTCGACATGACAGCACA
>NZ_RZPB01000319.1:0-6655 GCF_003998535.1 Mesorhizobium sp. M7A.F.Ca.AU.002.02.1.1
GATCTACGAGGGCACCAACGGCATTCAGGCGATCGATCTGGTGATGCGCAAGCTGCCGCTCGGCGGCGGCGACCATGTGCATGGTTATATCGCCGAACTGGCTGATATGGCCGCAGCGGTGCGGACCTCGAACCTGCAGGGTTTCGGCCGCACCGCCGACGCTCTCGACGCGGCACTTGGCGATCTCAGCGAAGCGACCCGCTTCCTGCAGAAACTGGCGGCCGAAGGCCGGGCGGACGAGGCGCTGGCGGGTGCGACGCCCTATCTCAGGCTGATCTCGCTTGCCGCCGGCGGCGCCTATCTGGCGCGCGGCGCTCTTGCCGACCAAGGCCGTATTCCCCTTTGCCGCTTCTTCGCCGAAAACCTGCTCGGCGAGGTCAGCGCTTTGCGGGCGCGCGTCATCGATGGCGCCGAAAGCCTCGCCGCTGCCGGAAAAACGCTGATTTCCGCCTGACGTTCACAAGGAAAGAACCGTGACAGACCATATCCTCGTCGAGCGCCAGGGCGCCATCCAGATCATCCGCATGAACCGGCCGGACAAGAAGAACGCGCTGACGCGCGCCATGTATGCGAAAATGTCAAAAAGCCTGGCAGAAGGCGACGCCGACCCGGAGATCCGCGTCCATGTCTTTCTCGGCGTGCCCGGCGCCTTCTCCTCAGGCAACGACCTTGCCGACTTCATGATCATCGCCACCGGTGGTGACGGCGGCACCGAAGTCTGGGACTTCCTGATGGCGCTGGCCAGGGTCGAAAAACCCATGGTCTCCGGCGTCGACGGCATCGCGGTCGGCATCGGCACGACGCTCAACCTGCATTGCGACCTGACCTTCGCCACGCCGCGCACCGTGTTCAGGACGCCTTTCGTCGACCTTGGCCTGGTGCCCGAGGCGGGGTCGAGCCTCTTGGCGCCGCGCATCCTCGGGCAGCAGGGTGCCTTCGCGCTGCTCGGCCTCGGCGAGGGCTTTTCGGCTGAACGGGCGAAGGCCGCCGGCCTGATCTACGAGGTGGTCGAGGAAGCAGCACTGGAGGCCTCGGTGCTGGCGGCCGCCGGCCAGATCGCGGCCAAGCCGCCGCAGGCGTTGAAGATCGCGCGCGACCTGATGCGCGGCTCGCGCGACGACCTCGTCGCCCGCATCGGCGAGGAAAGCGAGCATTTTCGCGAGCGCCTGAAGTCCGATGAGGGGCGCGCCGCGCTCACCGCGTTCATGACGAGAAAGAAGGCCTGAGCCTATTCTTCAGGGATAAAGCCTCGTCTTGTCCCAGGCGCCTTTCGCGTTGCGGCTGAAGACGAGCTGGTCGTGCAGGCGGAACGGCCTGTCGTGCCAGAACTCGATTGTCGTGGGCACGATTCGGAAGCCGGACCAGTGCTTTGGCCGCGGGATCTCGCCGATCGGGTAGCGTGCCGTGTATTCGGCCACTGCCTTCTCCAGCGCAAAGCGGCTTTCCAGCGGCCGCGATTGTTTCGAGGCCCATGCGCCGATGCGGCTGCCGCGCGGCCGTGTCGCATAGTAGGCGTCGGCTTCGGCGTCGCTGACGATCTCCACCGGTCCGCGAATGCGTACCTGGCGGCGCAGTGATTTCCAATGGAAACACATCGCCGCCTTCATGCTGCCAAGAATCTCCTGGCCCTTGGCGCTCTCGAAATTCGTGTAGAAGACAAACCCGCTTTCATCGAACCCCTTGAGCAAAACCATGCGCACATCCGGCATGCCGTCGGCATCGACGGTCGCCAGAGCCACGCCGTTGGGGTCGTTCGGCTCGCTTTTCGTGGCGTCGTCCAGCCATGCGGCAAACAGGCGAAACGGCTCGGCAGCCTCGGTAAAGTCACCGCTTGTTAACTCAGTGTCACTCATAGTTTTTCTCAAATTGTCACGAAGATTCTTACAAAGCCAAGATTCTTAACGAAGCAAGGGGGAGGCTGCCGATTGTCGCTTATCGCGCAAGCTTTTGACAGCAGGCAATGGAGCGTTATCGCTTCGGCCAGCGCGAAAGCCGCGATCGTGGCGGTCGCCTTGCCGCTTGCCGCTTGTGGCGCCGGCGGCTTCAGCCTGGAAAAAGCCGAAGTCGACCGCTCGATCCTGACCAGCAGCACATCGGCCTCGGCCGCGCCGGCCAGTCTGGATCGCGACTCCGACCAGACGACGATCGGCAATGCAGTCTCCTCGGCCGACATCGAGCAGCTCGGCGGGCAGGCCGTCCCATGGGCCAATGCCGGTACCGGCTCGCGCGGTTCCATCACCGATCTGGCGGAATTGAAGGACAACGGCCAGACCTGCCGCCGCTTCAAGGCCTCGCGCGAAAGCTTTGACGGCGTTGCCATGTTCGAAGGCGAACTGTGCCTGGCCAGCGCCGGCGGCTGGCGCATGCAGGACTTCAAGGCGCTCTGATTTTCCGCGTCTGATATGCGGCTCCAGCACTGGAATTTCTTCCTATGGGAGCGCATATAAGAGGCAACCAGAGACTCAACTCTTCTCCAGGGCAGTAAGCATGCGCGACCCCTATGAGGTGCTGGGCGTTGCCAGGAACGCATCGGCCAAAGACATAAAGTCGGCGTACCGGAAACTCGCCAAAAAGCATCATCCGGACCAGAATCCGAATGATCCAAAGGCGAAGGACCGTTTCGCCGCAGCCAACCAGGCCTACGAGATCGTCGGCGACGAAAAGAATCGCGCCGCTTTCGATCGCGGCGAGATCGACGCTGACGGCAAGCCGCGATTCCAGGGCTTTGAGGGCGCTGCCGGTGGCGGCGATCCGTTTGGCGGCTTTCGCCGGCAGCAAGGTCCGGGCGGCTCGCGGTTCGAATTCCGCTCCGGTCGACCCGGTGGCGATCCGTTCGACGGCAACAGCGACATCTTCAGCCAGATTTTTGGCGACACTTTTTCCGGCGCGCGCGGTCCCGGCATGGGCGATCGCCGCCAGCAGACGACCGCTGCCGATCTGAACGTGACGCTCGACGTCACCATCGAGGAAGCGGCGACCGCTGAAAAGGTGACGGCGATGTTCCCCGACGGCCGCAAGGTGGCGGTCAAGCTGCCGGCCTATGTCGAGGATGGCCAGACCATCCGCCTCAAGGGTCAAGGCGAGCAGGGGCCGGGCCAGCCAGGCGACGCGCTGGTCAAGATCCATCTGCGCCGGCATCCACGCTACCGCATCGAAGGCCGCGACCTGCACGCCGATCTGCCGGTGATGCTGGCGGATGCCGTGCTCGGCGCCAAGGTGCCTGTCGAGACGCCGACCGGCAGGCTCGCGGTCAACATTCCGGCCTGGTCGAGCTCCGACAAGGTCCTGCGGCTGAAGGGCAGAGGCCTGCCGGAAAAGGCCGGCGGTCACGGCGATCTCTACGCTCATGTGCGTATCATGCTGCCGGAAGGCGGTGACAGCGCGCTCGAAGCGCTGTTGCGCAGCCAAAAAGGCTGATCGGCGGCTTTTGTCCCCTGAACTGTCCGTTTTGAGCGCTTGAAGGGGCTCTGTGCCTGTGCGATAGGGCAACCCACAAAGCTGAAATCTTGCGGAGAGCGCTCACATGGCGGGTGGACAGGGCCTAATGGCCGGCAAGCGCGGCCTCATTCTTGGCGTCGCCAACAATAGGTCGATCGCTTATGGCATTGCCAAGGCCTGCGTCGATCATGGCGCCGAGATAGCGCTGACCTATCAGGGCGAGGCGTTCAAGAAGCGTGTCGAGCCGCTGGCGGCGGAACTGGGCGCCTTTGTCGCCGGCCATTGCGACGTCACCGATCCGGCGAGCCTGGATGAGGTTTTCGCCAATGTCGCCAGACATTGGGGCAAGCTTGATTTCCTCGTCCACGCCATTGCCTTCTCCGACAAGGATGAGCTGACTGGCCGCTATGTCGAGACGTCACGCGACAATTTCCTGCGCACAATGGACATTTCGGTCTATTCCTTCACCACCATCGCCAAGCGCGCCGAGGCGCTGATGACCGATGGCGGCTCACTGCTGACGCTGACCTACTACGGCGCCGAAAAGGTGATGCCGCACTACAACGTCATGGGTGTCGCCAAGGCGGCGCTCGAGGCCAGCGTGCGCTACCTGGCGGTCGATCTCGGCGCCAAGAAGATCCGCGTCAACGCCATTTCGGCCGGCCCGATCAAGACCCTTGCCGCTTCCGGCATCGGCGATTTCCGCTACATCCTGAAGTGGAACGAGTACAATTCGCCGCTGAAGCAGACGGTGACGCAGGAGGAAGTCGGCGATTCCGGCGTCTATTTCCTGTCCGATCTGTCGCGCGGCGTCACCGGTGAAGTGCACCACGTCGATTCGGGCTACCACGTCGTCGGCATGAAGGCGGTCGACGCGCCTGATATTTCGACGGTCAAGGACTAGCACCCCCCAACCGTCGTCCGTCCCGATCCGCACCGGAAGACCTGATGTACCCGCTGGTTTATATCGCGCGCCACGGCCAGACCGCGTGGAACGCCGAAATGCGGCTTCAGGGGCAGGCTGACACCGATCTCAATGCTCTTGGCCGCGAACAGGCGACCGGCAACGGGCTTCGGCTAGCTGCGTTGGTTCCAGATCCCTGGGAATTCGACTTCGTCGCCAGTCCGATGAAACGGACGCGCGAAACGATGCAGCGTATTCGCGCCGCGATGAAGCTGGATCCGGATGCCTATCGAACCGATCCGCGCCTCGTCGAGGTCAATTTCGGCGATTGGCAGGGATTTACCTTTCCCGAGCTGGAGACGCGGTATCCCGGAGCAAGCGGGACGCGTGCTCTGGACAAGTGGAACTTCCAGCCGCCCGGCGAAGGCGCCGAGAGCTATCAGATGCTGCTCGAACGGGTGAGGCCATGCTTCGACGCGATTGAACGCCAGACGATATGCGTGACCCATGGCGGCGTCATGCGCACCTTGTTTCGTTTCGTTCTGGGATTGGCCGAGGACGAGGCAGCGAACCTGGAAATACCGCAGGATCGCCTGCTCAAGCTCGAAGGCAAGAGTCTGGAGTGGCTTTGATGCATGTCGCCCAAAATTGGCCCCGGTTTTGGGAGAACGACATGCATAAAACAAAGACCTAAAGCGGGTCGCCTGAATCCGTTCAGACGCGACACGCTCTAGGCCATTTCGCAGGCGGCTCGGCGAAAGCTGAACCGCAAACGCTGCATTCAATTGAGGTTGGAAGCTCTAGTTGGCTGAGCTGTCCGGCAGTTCCATGTCGGTGATGACGTTTTCGCCATTGGTCACATCGTAGGCAATGACGATGTCCATGCCCGGCTTCAGCGCGTCGAGATCGGTCTCTGCGTTCAGCTTGTAGGACTTGCCGTCATCCAGCGTCAGCGTCGCCGTGTCCTTGTCGATCTTCTTGATCAGGCCTTCGGTCTGGCCGGCGAAAGCGGCGGTGGAAAGCAGCAGCGTGGCGGCAACGGCGCTAATCAGGGTACGCATAATCGTTCCTCTTTATCATTGCACCGGCATGGCGGCGGGCTGTTCAACAGCGGATGGAGCAGAGCAGAAACCAACCGAATGTGTCAAAACTAAATCCGCCAGATCACAGTTTGACCCCTGTGAAAAACGCCAATAGAACGCAATCTTCAGCCGGCTCCGATGCCGGGCAGGGTATTTCATGTCTCACAACACGTTCGGCCACCTTTTCCGCGTCACCACCTGGGGCGAAAGCCATGGCCCGTCGCTCGGCTGCGTGGTCGACGGCTGTCCGCCCGGCATCCGCTTTACGCGCGACGAGATCCAGGCCGAACTCGACAAGCGCCGGCCGGGACAGTCACGTTTCGTGACGCAGCGTCGCGAACCAGATGAAGTGAAGGTGCTGTCAGGTTTCATCCTCGACGAGGACGGCGAGACGATGATCACCACCGGCACGCCGGTGTCGATGCTGATCGAGAATGTCGACCAGCGTTCAAAGGATTATGGCGAGATCGCCCGCCAGTACCGGCCCGGCCATGCCGACTACACCTATGACGTCAAATACGGGGTGCGCGATTATCGTGGCGGCGGCCGCTCCTCGGCCCGCGAGACGGCAGCCAGAGTGGCGGCCGGTGCCTTGGCGCGCAAGGTGGTGCCCGGCGTGGTGGTGCGCGGTGCGCTGGTGTCGATGGGCGAGAAATCCATCGATCGCGCCAACTGGAACTGGAATTTCATCGGCGATGCGGAAAATCCGTTCTTCACCCCCGATCCGGCTTCCGTTCCTGTCTTCACGCAGTATCTCGACGGCATCCGCAAGGCGGGCTCCTCGGTCGGTGCGGTGATCGAGATCGTCGCCGACGGCGTTCCACCGGGCCTCGGCGCGCCGATCTATGCCAAGCTCGACCAGGACATCGCCTCCGGCCTGATGTCGATCAACGCGGTCAAGGGCGTCGAGATCGGCAACGGCTTCGAGGCCGCCCGCATCACCGGCGAGCAGAATGCCGACGAGATGCGCATCGGCAATGACGGCAAGCCGGTGTTCCTGTCCAACAATGCCGGCGGCATCCTCGGCGGCATCTCGACCGGCCAGGCAATCGTCGCCCGTTTCGCCGTCAAGCCGACCTCGTCGATCCTGACCCCGCGAAAGTCGATCGATAAGGACGGCAAGGACGTCGAGATCATGACCAAGGGCCGCCACGATCCATGCGTCGGCATCCGCGCCGTGCCGATCGGCGAGGCAATGGTTGCCTGTGCGATCGCCGATCATTATCTGCGG
>NZ_RZPB01000031.1:0-18694 GCF_003998535.1 Mesorhizobium sp. M7A.F.Ca.AU.002.02.1.1
CCTCAGGCCGAAGCAGAAGCCCTCGCCGCCTTTGGCGATGGTGGTCTCTACATGGAAAAGGTGATCGGCAAGGCCCGCCATATCGAGGTGCAGGTGCTGGCAGACGGAAGCGATGCCATCCACTGCTACGAGCGGGAGTGCTCGCTGCAGCGGCGACGCCAGAAGGTTTGGGAGGAGGCGCCGTCGCGCGCACTTTCAGACAGGCTGCGCGAAGAGCTCTGCGCTTCAGCGGTCGCCTTGGCCAAGGCGGTCAAATACTCTGGTGCCGGCACGGTAGAGTATCTTTACGACGATGAAGCAGACCGCTTTTACTTCATCGAGATGAACACCCGTATCCAGGTCGAGCACCCGGTCACCGAAGCGATCACCGGCATCGACCTCGTTGCGGAGATGCTTCGCATCGCCGGCGGCGAGAAGCTGCGGATCCGGCAAAGCGATGTCTCCGTCAAAGGGCATGCGATCGAAGTCCGGCTCAATGCCGAAGACCCGGCGAAGGAGTTCGCTCCATTCCCCGGGCAGGTGGCCGAGCTTCGCATTCCCGGCGGTCCGGGCGTACGCTTCGATTCGATGCTCTATCAAGGCTATCAGGTGCCGCCCTTTTATGACTCGCTGCTTGCCAAGCTGATCGTGCATGCAGAGACGCGCGAGGCGGCGATAGTGCGCCTGATCCGCGCGCTCAACGAGTTGAAGATCGGCGGGCTCAAGACCACCAAGCCGCTGTTTCTTGCGCTGGCCGCCGATCCGGCGATGCGGGCGGGAGACGTGCATACCCGCTGGCTGGAAGGCTGGCTCATCGAAAACGCCGCAGCATTGGCGGGTTAAGGAGGACCGATGTCGATACGATTCAACTTCGGCGGTGACGAACATATCTTCGGCGAGGTGTCCGAAGAAATGTCGCTCACCTCCTTCTTTACCGGCCTTTCGATGACCAATGCGGTGCGTACGGCAGGCATCCGAGGCGTCACCGAGATCTGCCCAGCCAACGCCAGCTTCCAGATTCGCTTCAACCCCGACATCGTCAAGCCGCAGGATTTGCTCAGCGAACTGAAGTCGATGGAAGAGGCCGCCTCGAAGTCGGACCCGGTGCTGAAGACCCGGATCATCGAACTGCCGGTTTATTTCCAGGATCCATGGACGCGTGAAACCTGCCTGCGCTTCCGCGAGCGCCATCAGGACCCCTCCTCCACCGATCTTGAATATTCGGCACGCATCAACGGCTACGCCACGGTGGAAGAGTTTATCGAGGCCTATTCCGGCCAGCCCTGGTTCGTATCGATGGTCGGCTTCGTCGCCGGACTGCCCTTCCTGTACCAGATGGTTGAGCGCAAGAAACAGATTCAGGCGCCGAAATACTTGCGTCCACGCACCGACACTCCCAAGCTCACCATTGGCCATGGCGGCTGCTTTGCAGCGATCTATTCGGTACGCGGCGCTGGCGGCTACCAGATGTATGGCATAACCCCGGCCCCGATCTACGACCCGACCAGGAAGGTGCGCTACCTCGCCGATGACATGTGCCTGTTCAAGCCAGGCGATATCGTCAAGTTCAAGGCCATTGGCCGCGATGACTACGACGCCACGCTTGAGGAAATCGAAGCCAATCGGTGGCAGCCGACGGTTCGCGAGTGCACCTTCAGCCTGAAGGATTTCAACAGCGACATTTACGGCACCAATGCAAAGCTGATGGAGCTTATCAATGGCCGTTAAGGTAATCTCTCCCGGCCTCTCCACTTCCGTGCAGGACCTTGGCCGACCCGGCCACTATCATGTCGGCATTCCAGAAGGCGGCGGCATGGACCGCTTTGCGACACGCATCGCAAACCTGCTTGTCGGCAACGATCCGGGTGCCGCGGTGCTCGAAGCCACTTTCATGGGTCCCGAACTCGAATTCACCCAATCCGCGGTCGTCGCCGTCACAGGTGGAGAGCTCCCACCCAAACTCAATGGCGAGGAACGGTCGACGTGGGAAAGTTTTCCGGTGAAGGCCGGTGACCGACTTTCTTTCGGCTTCCTCAAGGGCGGCGCGCGCGCTTATCTGGCCGTCTCCGGCGGCATCGACGTACCCGTGGTTCTCGGTTCGCGCTCGACTTACATTCTGGGCGCGCTTGGCGGCCATCAGGGCCGCACGCTGAAAGCGGGCGATGAGCTTCCCCTCGGCGAAGGTTCCGGCAAAGCCGGTCTTTCACTGCCTGCAAATCTGCGCCGCGCGCGCAATAGTCCGGCGGAACTCAGAATGCTTCCCGGCATATACTGGCATCGGATCACTGAGGCTGCCGGCAATCGGTTCTTTGAGGAAACCTGGAAGGTCGCGCCCGAAGCCGACCGTATCGGCTATCGCTTCCGCGGCGGAACGCCGCTGGAATTCGTCGAGCGCGAGCAGCCTTTCGGTGCGGGCTCCGACCCCTCGAACATCGTCGATGCCTGCTATCCTTACGGATCCGTCCAGGTGCCGAGTGGCACTGAGCCGATCGTTCTTCACCGGGACGCGGTTTCGGGTGGCGGGTATATGATGCTGGGCGTGGTGATATCGGCCGACATGGACCTTATCGCCCAGCTCCAGCCGCACACCCCGGCGCGCTTCGTCCCGGTGACGCTGGAAGACGCGCTTGCCGCGCGAACCGAACAGCGCGCCGCGCTGGCGCGTGCTGAAGGGCATCTGGCCGGCTGACGTCAGCCGGGAATGCCGGCGGAGGAGCCGGAGGCGAGGAGATCGGCCGGCCAAAACCGACCGCGCGTGGCGGAAGACAAAATCCGGTGCGCGAAACGACAAGACGACGCCGGGCAACGGCGTGAATTTGGCACCCGAGCAGTCCGCTAGAGACCGCCGGAACCGACAGGGGAAGACATTTGCAACGTGGCTGGCCGCAAGGCCGGATGCTTCGCGCCTTTCCGTCGGTAGAAAGAAGGAAAGGGTCATGAGTCATCTGAGCGCGGAGAACGTCTCGGTATCGTTTGCGGGGCTGAAGGCCCTGTCATCGGTAGACCTCCAAATTACGCCCGGCCGCATCAGTGGCCTCATCGGCCCGAATGGCGCTGGCAAGACCACGCTCGTCAACGTGCTGACCGGCTTCCAGGCACCGACGGAAGGCACCATCAAGCTCGACGGGGAAGCACTCACGGGTCTCAAGCCGCATCAGGTCCGGCGGCGCGGCATTGCCCGCACCTTTCAGGGTGGGCGGCTCTTCCGCGACCTGCCTGTGTTGGACAATTTGGAAGTGACCGGCGTTGGCCTGGGAATGAGCCGGCGCGCTGCCATCGCCGAAGCGGAAGCGATGCTCGACTGGATAGGCATCGGTGCGCTGGGTACCCGCATCGCCGGAACGTTGCCATACACGGACGAGCGCCGCGTCGCCATTGGCCGCGCCCTGATGGGACGGCCCGCATACATCCTGCTCGACGAGCCCGCGGCTGGCATGAGCGCACTGGAGGCGCGGGAGCTTTCCGCCCTGATAAGACACATCGCCAGCGATCTCGGCTGTGGTGTCCTGCTCATCGAGCACAATGTCGGGCTGGTGCTCGGCCTTTGCCAGCATATCGTCGTGCTCGATTCCGGAGCGATTATCGAGGAAGGACCGCCTGCCGCGATCCGCGACAGCGAGAAGGTGCGCCACGCCTATATGGGCACGGCCGCGAACACCGACCTGCCTGTGCTGGAGGCGATGGAATGAGCCTGCTCGCCCTTTCCGACATCACCATCCGCTACAGCCGTCTCACGGCGGTCCGCAATGTCTCCTTCTCCATGGACGAGGGAGAAATCCTGTTCATCACCGGCCCGAACGGAGCCGGGAAGTCTTCGCTGCTGCGCGCGATCGCCGGTGTTACGCCGGTGGCGGGCGGCCGGATCGACCTTGCAGGTCATGAGATCACCGGCCAGGCGCCGGAGAACATCGCCCGGCTCGGATTCTCCATGGTGCCGGAGGGGCGCGATGTCTTCGGCTCGCTGACGACCGAAGAGAACCTTCTGGTCGGAACCGGCATGCACGCCCGCGAACGCGGCTGGCGCAGCCGAGCGGCCGACGAACTCGAAGCCGTCTACGCAACCTTCCCGATGCTGAAAGAGAGGCGGCACGGGCAGGCGGGATTGCTGTCCGGCGGGCAGCAGCAAATGCTGGTCATCGGCCGCGCGCTGATGACCAATCCGCGGCTTGTAGCCATCGACGAGCCTTCACTGGGCCTCGCCCCCAACATCAACGACCAGGTCTACGAGCGGCTGATCGCGCTGCGTGCGCAGCGCCAGCTCACGCTCCTGATCGTTGAGCAGAGCTCGGCCCGGGCGATGATGGTGGGCGGGCGGATGATCCTGATGCGTGGCGGACAGATCGTGCTCGATGGCGACGCGCGGACGCTCGGCAATGGCGAGGCGATCCAGGCTGCCTATTTCGGCTACGAGGACAATTGAGATGCTTCAGATCCTGTTCGACGCACTCTCGCTTGGTTCGCTCTACGCGCTCGGGGCGCTCGGCATTGCCCTCATCTTCGGCGTCATGCGGCTCGTGAACTTCGCGCATGGCGACGTCATCGCCTTCTGCGTCTTCGCCCTGTTATGGCCGTCTACGGACGCAATGGCCATCGTCTTCGCCGGCCAATTGCCGTGGTACCTGCTGTTGCCATTCGTGCTCCTCTGCGGGGCCGGGCTGTCGGTGCTGTGCGAAATCGTCGTCTTCAGGCGGTTCCGTCAGGCAAATCCGGCAACCATGATGATCGCCTCCTTCGCGCTCGGTTTCGTCATTCGCTACTTCCTGCTCATGCTTTTCTCCAGTCGGCCGAAATCGATCTCGCTGCTGCCCGAACTGTCCCAGCCGGTGGAGATCCTTGGTGCCAGGCTTCCCCTCCTCCAGCTCATAACGATCGTGGCCACGATGGTCATCCTGATCGGCCTGACACTGTTCCTGCGTCAAACCCGCTTCGGCCTGGAGATGCGGGCGGCGGCCGAGAACTTCTCGATGGCCCGAATGCTGGGTGTGCGTGCGAACCGGGTTATCATGGGCGCGTTCGCCCTCTCCGGCGCGTTGGCCGCCGCCATTGCACTGATCTTTGGCGCCCAGACAGGCACGCTGGACATCCAGATGGGCGCCTCGATCATGTTGATGGCCTTCATCGCCACCGTCATTGGCGGCCTCGGCAGCCTCGGGGGAGCCGTGCTCGCCGGCTTCCTGCTGGGTGCCGCCTCGGTGATCATGCAAGTCATGCTGCCCATCGACGCCCGGCCATTCCGCGATGCCTTTGTCTATGGAGCGGTCATCCTCGTCCTCCTCTTCCGCCCACAGGGGCTTATTGCCGCGCGCGGCACCAAGGAAAGGATCTGATTTCATGGGTGTCGTCGCCTCCCTCACCAACTCTACCGCTGCCGGTGCCCCGGCTGCCGAGCGAAAGCCCGCCCGCTTCGCGCTTGCCCGCCGCACAATCCTGACACCGGTCCTGCTTTCTCTGCTGCTGCTGGCCATCGCGCTGATCACGGTGATGACCGGATCGCGGCCCTTCAACCAGACGGTGATCGACGTGTTCGTCCGTGTCATCCTCGTCGTGGGCCTATACATCTTTATCGGGAATTCGGGCGTTCTCAGCTTCGGGCATATCGGCTTCACCTGCCTTGGCGCCTACGCGGCCGCGTGGCTCACCATCAATCCGATGATGAAACGCGGTTCGCTGCCGGGACTGCCCGAATGGCTGCTGGCGACCCGATTGCCGTACTGGCAATCGGCTATGCTGGCAGCATTGTTCGCCGCCCTCGCCGCTCTCATCTTCGGGCGGGTGCTGATGCGATTATCGGGCATCGCGGCTTCGATCGCGACCTTCGCGATGCTCGCCATGATCAACACAATTTATTCCAACTGGGAGAGCGTGACCGGAGCGACCTCATCGGTCGTCGGCATTCCGATCGTACGCGTGATCTGGCCGTATCTCATCGGCGCCGTGGTCGCGATCTTCATCGCCTGGGCGCACGCGATCTCCCGGTCCGGCCTGGCCCTTCGTGCTGCCCGCGACGAGCCCACCGCCGCCGCGGCTTCCGGTATCGACATTCCCAGGGAAAGATTGGTGGCATTCGTCATATCAGGCGCGGTGATGGGGCTGGGCGGTGCGCTCATGGCTCATTCCATCGGCGTGGTCACACCCGACACATTCTATCTCGGTCTCACCTTCATCACCCTTTCCATGCTCGTCGTCGGCGGCATGGGCAGCCTGTCGGGGGGTGTGGTGGGTGTCGTCCTGCTGTCCGCCCTTATCCAGGCGCTGCGCTGGCTGGAGGCAGGCGTATCGCTCGGCGAGTCCACTTTCGCCCTCCCGAAAGGGGTTCAGGAAATAGCCCTCGGCGTCATCATGATCGTGATCCTCGCGCTTCGCCCATCCGGACTCATGGGCAACCGCGAGATCACCTTACCCCGCAGCAGTCGCAACAAGTGACCGGCGGCACAAGCCCGACCGGAAAACAAAAAGGAGACGTGCATGACATACAAAATGAGAATTGTCGCAACCGCTCTGGCCTCGATGTCCATCGCATACCCGGCCCTGGCCGATGACAAGACCATCGTCATCGGCTTCGCCACTGCGGAGTCGGGCTTCATGGAAGCCTATGACAAGCCTGCGCAGGAGGCGGCCTTGATCCGCATCGACGAGATCAATGCGGCTGGCGGTCTGCTTGGAAAGCAGATCAAGGTCGTCAAGGCCGACACCAAGTCCGACCGGGCCGAAGGCGCCAAGGCGGGCCTCTCCGTGCTCGACCAGGGCGCGGATCTCGTGGTCGTCTCGTGCGACTACGACTTCGGATCGCCGGCTGCGCTCGCGGCCGAGGACGCGGGCCGTATCTCCTTCTTCCTGTGCGCGGAATCGGTCAAGGCCGGTATCCAGGGTGTCGGCCCGCACAGCTTCTCCGCGTCGGTGCTGGCGCCCGTGCAGGGCGCGACCATGGCCGAGTGGGCATTCAAGGAAAAAGGCGCAAAGGACTTCTACCGTCTGCTCGATACCTGGACGGCCTACAACAAGGGCATCTGCGACGGCTTCGACTGGATGATGCCGAAGCTCGAAGCCCAGGGCGCGAAGCTTGTCGGTGAAGACACCTTCAAGAACGAGGACGCCTCCATCGCCGCGCAGATCACCCGCATCAAGTCTCTGCCGAAGGAGCCGGATGCGATCATGCTTTGCACAATGATGCCGGGCGCTGTTTCGGCCATCAAGCAGCTTCGTGCCGCGGGCATCAACTCCATGATCCTGAATGGCTCGGGCGTCGACGGTAGCTATTGGCTATCCGCTGTGCCCGATCTGACGAACTTCTACGTCCCCGTTCAGGGATCGATCTATGGCGACGATCCCAATCCGGAAGTGCTGAAGTTCAATGCCACCTACAAGGCGAAGACAGGCGCCGATCCCTCGAGCCAGTATGTCTTTCCGGGTTACGTCATGGTCGACGTCTGGGCCAAGGCGGTGGAGCGTGCAGGCACGACCGATGCCGACGCCGTCGTCGCGGAACTGGAGAAGATGAAGAACGAGCCGACGCTGTTCGGGCCTCGTACCTTCACGCCGGAACTGCATCACCAGAACCAGACGCGGTACCTGATCGTCGAGACCAAGGCCGGCAAGCCGGGTGTTGTAGGCAACTGGACGATTTCCGAGCCGGTACCGATGGAAGCCTTGCTCAAGTAAGAAGATGGGCCGGGTAAGCCCGGCCCTTTCGTAGGATCTTGCCTTTGGACAAAAAACGAGGGCGGCCCGCTTGGACCGCCCTTCGTCGCCCGATGAATTCAGATTTTCGCTACCCTCGCGCTTTGCGGTAGGAATCCTTGAGCGCTATGAGCTCCCCCGAGAAAGCGAAGATATCGCAGCCGTCGACTTCGATTTGCTGCCCCGCTGCCGTGGTGCCGACGAAGCGCCATGATGAAAGCCCGGTGTCGCCCGTCACGACGTGCCGTCCCCTGGTCCACGCGGCCTTCGGGAAAGCATCGAACAGCGCTGCATAGGCGGCGCGCACGGCGTCACGCCCCATATGCTTGCGCCCTTCGGCATCGGGTCCGGCCGAGCCGTGGAAAGCGCAATTCTCAGCCATGCAGTCCATCAGCGCGCCCACATCGCGAGCGTTCCAGGCAGCGAGGAACCGGTCAAGCACGGCGAGCCGCCTGGCTGCGAGATCGCCGGCCTCAACGACCTCGACCTCCAGGAAGGCCAGCGGCGCATCGCCGGCATTGATGATGTTGTGGGCCACACCCGTCCGCCGCGAATAGGGCACCCCTTGAGTGAGGGCGGCTTGCGACTGCGCGCCGTCCGGGCCTTCGAGACCGAGCTTGCCGTCCGTAAGCGGCACGATGACGTAGTCATGGCCATGGATGTGCCAGCCGGTCTCGGCCCCGGCGGCAAAGCGCCATTCGGTGACCCGAAAGCGTTCGTCGTCGATATGGACGACCGGTTCGGCTTTCATGCGGGTCATTCAAGTCCCTCCTTGGCAACCGCACCGGTCAGGCGCTCAAGCGTCCGGCCCATGCGCGTCATGATTTCTTTCACATCGTCTTCTGTCGAGATCATCGGCGGGCAGAGCGCGAGCTGATCGCCGATGGCGCGGAAGATGAGGCCTTCCTCGTGGCCGAAGCCTGCTGCGATACCCCCTGCGCGCCCAACCTTGACGAAGGGGCGTTTCGTCGCCTTGTCTGCCACCAGCTCAACGGCGCCGATAAGACCGGTGCCCCGCGCTTCGCCGACAAGCGGGTGATCGGCAAATGAGCGGATGCCGGCCTGGAACGACGTCTCGAGGCGGGCCGCGTTTCCGATCAGGTCCCGCTCCTCGAAGATGGCCAGGTTTTCGAGACCCACTGCCGTCGCGACCGGATGACCTGACGCCGTGAAGCCGTGGCCGAAATTGCCGATCGTGGCGGTGTTGTCGGCGATCGCCTGATAGATCGCATCGGAGAAAATGACGGCGGCAAGCGGCATATAAGACGACGTGATTTGCTTGGAGACCGTCATGATATCAGGCGTGAAGCCGTATTTCTGAGCGCCGAAGGGCGTACCAAGCCGCCCGAAACCACAGATCACCTCGTCCGCTATCAGAATGATATCATTTGCCCGGCAGATTTTCTCCACGCCTTCCCAGTACCCGACCGGCGGTGGCAGAACGCCGCCGGCTGCCCTGAGCGGCTCTCCTATGAAGGCTGCGATGGTGTCAGCCCCTTCTTCGGCGATCACCGCTTCCAGCTCGGCGAGCAGGCGCGCCGTGAAGGCGGCTTCGTCTTCGCCTGCCATGCCGAAGCGATAGAAGTGCGGGCAGGTCAGGTGGCGAACGGGAATGGCCGGCAGATCGAAGTCGCGATGGTTGACCGGCAAGCCTGTCAGGCTGCCGGAGGCGACGGTGATGCCGTGATAGCCCTTGGTCCGTGCCAGGAATTTCTTCTTTTTTGGCCGGCCCAGCGCGTTGTTCATGAACCACATCATCTTGACGATGGTGTCGTTGGCTTCCGAGCCCGACGACGTGAAGAAGACACGCGTCAGGTTTTCCGGCGTCATCTCCACGAGTTTCTCCGCGAGCCGGATGGATGGCTCATGCGCCTTGGAGGAGAAGGTGTGGTAGTAGGGCAGCTTCAGCATTTGCTGATAGGCAGCGTCGGCCAACCGCTTTTCCGAAAAGCCGACGCCCACCGACCAGAGCCCGGCCAGCCCTTCGATGTATTCCTTGCCGCGTTCGTCATACACACGGATGCCGTCGCCGCGGCTGATGATCAGCGGCCCGGTTTCTTCGTGCTGACGCAGGTTGGTGTAGGGGTGCATGGTGGTGGCGATGTCGGCGGCGGCGAGAGAGTTGGAAAGCGCATCCATGGAAGTCCTCAGCGGCTTGGAGAAATGGTTCGGGCAGTGAGTTCGAGATAGTCCTCGAGTCCCTTGCGTGGAGCTTTCACGATTCGGGAGAATGAATCATGGCAGGCCGTTGGAATGAGTGTCGATGATCCGCCGCATCAGCGCGGCGACGTCGCGCGCATTCGGCGGATCGGAGTGGATGCAGACGGTGTCGAAGTCGACCGGGCGGATCGTGCCGTCTGTCGTGACGAGTTCGCCTCGAGTAAGCGCCCCCATCATGCGGTGCTCGGCAAGCGTCAGGTCGATGGCCGACTGGACGCGCGGGATGATCAGGCTGCCGCCGGGAGCGTAGGCAAGATCGGGAAAGAACTCGCCCACGAAGGCAACGCCGAGTTCGGCTGCCGCCGTCTCGTGACAGGTTCCCGCCATGCCGAAGAGAGGGACGCCGAACGGCTTGACCGCCGCGGCAATTGCCCGGGCAGTGTCGACGTCGTGCGCGGCCATGCCGTAAATGATGCCATGCGGCTTGACATGGCTGAGTTGCCCGCCCTCGGCGGCCAGCATCCCTGTCAGAGCACCGATTTGATAGAGGAAGGCAGCTGTCAGTTCCTCCGGCTGAAGTCTCATTTCGCGCCGGCCGAACCCCTCACGATCGGGAAGGGAGGGATGCGCGCCGACCCGCTTGCCATGCGAAAGGGCGAGCCGCACGGTCTTCAGCATCGTCCATGGATCGGAGGCGTGGAAGCCGCAGGCGATGTTGGCGCAATCGATATGAGGCATGATGCCGGCATCGTCACCGAAGCGCCAGTTGCCGTAGCTTTCGCCCATGTCGCAGTTCAGGGTGACCATGGTTTACTTGCCTCAGCCCAGAGTGTTCAACGCCCAGCCGGGGGCGATGTGCGGGAATTCCGGCGGTGGTTCGCGCTCATGCAGCAGTCGAAGCACGCGCGGCGGCGTCAGTGGCAGCTGCCGCACCGGCTTGCCGATGGCGCGTGCCACAGCGCAGCCGATCGCCGCGCCCACCGCCAGGATCGGGACCTCGCCCGCACCCTTGGTGCCTAGAGGCCCCATCGACGGCGCGCCCTCGTAAAGGTCGGCGGCGACCGGAACCACATCCTGCGCCAGCGGCAGGCGATAAGTCTCGAAATCGTCCTGCGCGATGCATCCGTCGGCGGTGAGCGTCACCTCCTCGTGCAACGCATAGCCGAGCCCCTGTACCACGCCGCCCTGTATCTGGCCCAGGATGGCGCGCGGGTTGAGCGCGCGGCCGACATCTTGAACTACGCGATAGGCCAGCACCTCGACATGGCCGGTGTCCGGATCAACCGCCACCTCGGCCTCGTGAACGACGAAGACGGGAATGTCGAGCGCATCGATGAAATGCCCCATCGCGCAGCCGGACATTGCCGGAGTGTTCCTGGCGGCAAAGGCCCCGCTTCCGGTGATCGGGCCAGTGGTTGCCTGTGCATGGGCGACGACAGCGGGGATCGACATGCCGGAACCGGGACGTCCCGTGATCTCGACACGACCGTCCCGCAGCACCAGGTCTTCCGGTCGGGTCTGGAGCATCTCGCCGGCGGTCCGAAGCAGCTTCTCCCGCACTTCCGCGCAGGCGGCGATGCTCGCGGCACCAATGGACACGGTGGTGCGCCCACCGCCAACGCCGACATCGAGACCGGCGGCATCCGTATCGGCTTCGCGCACGATCACCTGGTCGGGAGCAAGCCCGAGCTGCCCAGCCACGATCTGCGGCAGGGATTGCACCATCGTGCCGGATCCGATCTCCACACCCGAGGTGACCAGCGTTGCGCTGCCGTCGGCGTTCAAATTCACCGTCGCCGCCGAAGGCCCGACGAAAACGAACCATGTGCCGACCGTGGTCGCAATTCCATAGAGCCTGCCGTCGGCCTCGGCCTCTGATGTACCGGTGCTGGCGCGCAGTGTCTCCATGCGATCGAGCATCGGACCCAGCACGTCGGCCTCGAAAACCTGCCCCGTGGCACCGAGATCGCCATCTCCCAGGACATTTTTCTTCCGGAACTCCATTGGGTCGAAGCCTAGCGCATCGCAGATTTCGTCGGTGTGTCGCTCCAACGCGAAGGTGTTGTAGACGCCGTTGCAAGCTCGGAAAGCGCCGTTGGGTGGTGTGTTGGTGTATACGGCGCGGCTGACGAGCCGCGTTGCGCCAACCCTGTAATTGCCGCCCAGCGTGTGCGCCGTCATCGTTGTCAGGAAAACCTGTTCGCCGCCATACGCGCCGCAGTCCATCAGCACGACCGCCTCGCGTCCGGCGATGTATCCTTCGGCGGTGACAGCGGAGCGAATGCGGATTTCCGCATTCTCGCGGCAGAGGCAGGTTGCCATCTCTTCCTGCCGGGTGTTTTCCAGGACCACCGTGCGCCCGGTCATCCGCGCCAGAAGTGCCGTGATCGGCTCGATGGACGCATCGAATTTCAGGCCGAACCCGCCTCCGACAGGCGGCACGGTGACCCGCACACGCCCGGGCGCAAGCTGCATGACCCTTCCGGTGACGTTGCGAACTGTCCAAGGCACCTGCGTCGAGGTCTGGATGTGAGCACGGCCGTCCTCCCAGGAGCCGATGGCAACGCGCGGTTCGAAAGGCACATGGCTCTGCCGGCCGACGGTGAAGCTGCTCTCGACAATGCGTATGTCGGGACGGGCGAAGGCCGCATCGACGTCGCCGCGGCTGGATTTTGCCTCCCATGCGATGTTGCCGGCACGTGCGCCGCCCTCGGTGATCACCTCATAGCCGCGCCAGCCCTCGTGGACGAGACGGGCGGCGGGCTGGAGTGCCTCGGCCATGGTGGACACCGGTACCAGCGGCTCGACCTCAAGCATGATGGCGGCAAGCGCCGCCCGCGCCTGCTTCTCCGTTTCGGCGGCAACGACGGCGATCGGCTCGCCGTGATAGCGGATGGTGTCGATGGCCAGGAGCGGATGGTCGGCAATGCCGATGCCGTAGAGGCCTGGCGCGTCGGCGCCGGTCGCCACCGCGCGCACGCCAGGACAGCGAAGTGCCGCCGAAAGGTCGAGCTTGCGGATACGCCCCGCGGAAACGGTCGACCGCAGCAGCACGGCATGCAACATGTCGGGGCGAACCCGGTCGTTGGTGTATTTCGTCCGCCCGCGCAGCTTGTCCTGCGCATCGCGGCGGGGAAGATTCATCACGGTGGCGGACAGCTCAGACATGGAGGCCTCCCACCGACTGGCCAGCCTTCCGCGCTTGGTCAAGGCAGTCGGCCACGGTGTCGACGATCCGCTCATATCCGGTGCAGCGGCAGATGTTGCCGACCATCGCGGCCTTGATGTCGGGACGGCTCGCATGCGGATTGTCACGCACGAACGCCGAAAGGCTCATAACCATTCCTGGAAAACACATGCCGCATTGCACGGCATCGGCGGCCTCTAGATTGGCCTGGAGCGGATGCAGCGCCTGGTTTCCGGAGCTCAATCCCTCGATGGTCGTGACCGCGCACCCCTGGACCAGGCCAATCGGCTTCAGGCAGGACGGCACCGCTTCGTCGTCGACATGCACCGTGCAGGCGCCGCAGAAGCCTTCGCGGCACACGGCTTTGGTCCCCGTCAGGAATCGTTCCCGCCGCAAGATGTCGACGAGCGGCGTCATCGGATCGCCGTGAAAGCTGCAGTCCTCGCCATTCAGCTGGAATGTCACAACCATGCCAGGCCCTCGGTCTTGAGAAGTGCGGCAACACCGCGCTTGACCAGCGGCGGAAGAACCTGGCGCCGGTACCAACCCTCCGCTTCCCTGCCGTCGCGGCCCTGAAAATCATTGTGCTCTAGTGCAAGCCCGGCAGCGCGCTCCGGATCGAGCGCGGAGGCCTGGCTTGCCCTCATCGCCTGTTCGAGCGCCGTCCAGCGCCGCGCTACCGGCTCCACCGAGCCGACGGCGATGCGACATCGTTTGTCCTTGTCCACCGCAAGCGAGACGACGGCGACCGGATAGTCGCCAGCCTTCCGAAGCGGCAGGCGGATATGCGCGCTTGCGACAAGGTCGCGGCGCAGATGAATTCTCGTCACAATCGCCTCTGCCAGCAGCGCATGCCTGTCTTTGAGGAAATCCGAAATACCGATGAGTTTTGGGCCTTCGAACGTCTCCAGCTCCACCGTCGCCTCACAGACGAGAAGCGCAGGGGCGAGATCGGCGGCGGCAAAGTCGAGGGCACAAAGGTTACCGCCCACGGTGGCGACCCTTCGGATACCGGGATTGGCCGCGTTCTCCGCCGCGTCAACCAGACCTTCGAAGCCCGCTGCCCCATGCAATGCGCGGCCAAGGACTGCGTGGGTAACAGCTGCGCCGATCACGACATGGTCCGAGTCGATTTCGACCTTGGACAAGGCCGGTATTCGGTCGAGTGCGACCACCGCGTCGGGAAGGTCGACCCCGCGTTGGGGATCACGCATCATCCAGGTGCCGCCTGCAAGCACCACCGCGCCCTGCCGGCGTGCTGCCATTGCCTCTTCAAGTGTGCTGGCCGCGGTGAACGATCGTCCCACGCCTGGTGCCATCTGTCATACCCCTCGGAGCAGCCAACCTTCGCGGCGCTGCGACATTGTTGCTCCAGCTTTAGGTTCCTGTGAAATAGTAATTCTTTGAATATGGTATCGAAAAAACAGATAACTCTGGCATCCCGCGAGCGCCCGCAAGATTGCGGCGCGCTCGCTGGCGCTCAGACCCAGTGGGTGACGGTCCGTTTCTCAAAACTCTCCCGGAACTGGGCGGTGGTTTTGGGAAGTAGTTCGCCGGTCTCCCAGTCGAGGATCACGGCATAGTGCCGAACCGCATCGAGCGTATCGATCTCGCCGGAGCGGTATTTGCGCGCGACCTCCTCGGGATCCATGCGTGCCCAGCCCTTCCGTTTCGCCCGGATGTCGGTACGGCAGGCTTCGGTCGCCGTCTCGTCGATTTCGTACTGGCACAGGTCGCGGTCGATTTCGCGGATCACCACACCGTAGTCAGTCCTGGCACGCTCCAGGGAAACGTAGTCGTCGATCACGTCCTCCATCACCTTGCGGGGCTCGCGCTGCAGTGGATCGCCGAAACCACCGCCGCCGGCCGTCGGACGAGCGAACTGGTCGCCTGTGTGGACGGAGTAATCGGAGAATACGGAGCCGAGCCAGATCTCGGTCTCTTCTCCGGCGCGCTTCATGGTCAAGCCGTGGGGCATCGACGGCAGGCCTCCTTCGACACCCCAGACGACAGCACGCTCGCGGTCGCAAATATAGGACATGACGGCATTTTCAGCCTCAAGCAGCAATGAGGTCTTCTGCACGCCGACGCCGCCCCGCCACTTGCCGGGCCCGGCTGAATCCTGCTTGATCTGGAACTCGAGCGTCCGAGTGGGATTGACCCGCTCGTTGCCTTCGTTCGGCTGCGACATCAGCCCGGTTCCGAAGCAGGCGGTGGTGACATCGGCACCATCCTTGCCGTTGCGCCCGCCCCAGCCGCCAGGCAGCCATTCGTAGAACATGAAGATCGGCTTTTCGGGTTTGCGCGCATCCCGTCCCCCGGCCAGCAGATATTCGAGGTTGAAGGCGCAGGCGATAGCGCGTTCGGGCATGATCTTCGACCACATCTCGAAGATCGCGTTCATGATCTTTTCAAACGGCATCAGGAACCCGGTCACCGCCACCGGCCATTCCGCGCTGACGATGCTGTTCTTCGGCGCGGTCACCTCGATCATCCGGTAAAACCCGCTGTTGAGCGGGAGGTCCGGAAAGAAGGTTTTCATGCCGGCGACCACGGCCGAGAAGGTCGCGCCCGGTGCGGAATTATACATCGAGGCAATGGTCGAGTGGCTTCCCGTAAAATCGTAGTGGATCGTGTCGCCCTTGATCGTCATCTTGATGCGGATCGGGATCATGCCCTCGCCGGCACCGAGATCCCGGTCGATGTAGTCGACCGTCTCCCAGGTGCCGTCGGGCAGCTCCGCCAGACGCTTTCGCACGGCACGTTCGACGTAGTCCTGAACCTCCTCCATACCGCGCATGACCTGGCCGCGCCCGTACTTCTTGACCAGCCGCAGCAGTTCGCGCTCGGCCGCCTGCGTCGCTTGCGCCTGGGAATGGATGTCGCCAATGATCGATGCGGGATCGCGCGTGTTGGCCGCGATCATGTTGGCAACATCGGAGCAGAAGCGGCCGCGCTGGAAAAGGCGCAGCGGCGTTATCCGCAGCCCTTCGCGGAACATGTCGCGGGCGGTGACGTCGAAGGAGCCCGGCACCGAGCCGCCGAGATCCGACCAGTGTCCGTTCGACTGGGAGAAGCCGATCAGTTTGTCTTCATCGAAGATCGGCCGGACGAGCCGAACGTCGCTGAAATGCGTACCGCCGGCATAAGGATCGTTGATTGCGTAGACATCGCCGGGTGCCATATCGCCTTCGAAGACCCGGATCACTTCCTTACACGTGTTGTGCAGTGTGCCGACATGGACCGCGATGTCGTAGTTGCCCTGGGCGACGGAGTTGCCATCGGCGTCGTGCAGGGCGTTCGAAAAGTCTCGGTTGTAGATGACGAAGGAATAGCAGGTGCGAAGCATCTGTTCGGCCATCTGGTCGACGGTGGTGATGAAGGAGTTCTTCAGCACCTCGAACGTTACCGGATCGAGGCCAGGGCCCGTTTCAATCAGCTTTGTCATGTCTCAGCCTTTCGTCACGATGAGAATGTTCAGGAAGCCATCGACGGTCGCGCTCATTCCCGGCGGAACCACGGTGGTGGAATCGAACTGTTCGACGATGGCGGGTCCCGCAAAGGCAGCGCCGGCGCTGAGTTGGTCGCGTTCATAGACAGCCGCATCATGAGATACGCCGTCGAACCAGACGCCGCGGCGGCCGAGCGGCTCGGGCACATGAGGCAAGACTTCGTGTCGCGGTATCTCGGCTTTCGGGACGATGCCGATCGCCTTGACCGCGATGCGGAAGATCGACACCGGCGCCTCTTCGCGGCGGTAGTTGAACTCGCGTTCGTGTTCGTTGTGGAATGCCTCGATCAGCGGGCAGATGCTCTCGATCCGCGCCGGGGCTGACACCGCGAGCGAGCGCCATTGGCCCTGGTACATCATCTCGACCGTGCGCTGCAGCGCCATGTCTTCCTGCGCCACGCCCTCATGGCCCAGACGCTCAACCGCCTGTTTTTCCATCAGAACAAAGGCTGCCTGCATCTCGGCGGGCGAGACAGTCGAAGCATCGGCCATGAAGCTTTCGGAGAAATCGTGCTGCACGTCGACGAGAAGGCAACCGAGCGCGGAGGTAACGCCGGGATTGGGCGGTACGATCACGGTTGGAATCGAAAGCTCCTTGGCCACCGCCGCTCCGTGCAAAGCGCCAGCACCGCCGAATGCGACCAGCGCAAAGTCGCGCGGGTCGTAGCCTCGGCTGATGGAGAGAAGCCGGACGGCATTGCCCATATTGGCGTTGGCGACGGCGATGATCGCCTCGGCCGCCTGGTGGAGTTCCATGCCGAAGGGTTCCGCTACCGTCTCCTGAACCGCCTCGGCGGCCAGAGCGGGGTCGAGCGTGATCTTGCCGCCCGCAAGGCTGGTGCCGAGACGGCCGAGCACCACATTGGCATCGGTGTTGGTGGCAATGAGGTTGCCATTCTTGTAGCAGGCCGGACCTGGAAAGGCGCCAGCGGACTGCGGCCCGTTGCGCAAGCTGCCGCCCTCGTCCTGCCATGCCAACGACCCGCCGCCCGCACCGATGGTCAATACCTCGATGGAGGGGAAGCGGATCGGATATCCGAATTCGATGTACCAGTCCTTTGTGATGCGCGACTCCCCGTTCCAGGCCAGCGAGACGTCGGTGCTGGTGCCGCCCATGTCGAAGCCGATCGAGTTCGGGTAGCCACAGAGATTTCCGATGAAGCGGCTTGCGATGGCGCCGGCGGCGATGCCGGATCCCGCGAGCCGGGCTGAGAAATCCTTGACGCTCGCGGGCGTCATGACCCCGCCACCGCTGTGCAGCAACAGGAGATCTCGCTTGTATCCGGCGTCGGCAAGCTTTTCTCCGAGACGCGACACGTAGTCGACGACGACCGGGGCGCAGACGGCGTTCGCCATGGTGGTGGAAAAACGTTCGTGCTCGAAGATTTCCGGCATCACCTCCGAGGAGATCGAGACCGGCAGATCCGGCATTGCCTCCTTCAGGATCTCACGCATGCGGCGCTCGTTGGCGCCGTTCACATAGGAGTTCATGAAGCAGACGGCGATGGACTTGACCTGCCGTTTCTTGAGAATCTCCGCGACACGGCGCGCGGCCTCTTCGTCCAACGCTTCCAGGATCGTGCCCTCGGCACTGACCCGTTCCCGGACGGTCAGCCGGTCGCGGCGCGGGATATAGGGCTTGGCGACATCTTTGTAGGTGTCCCAGAGATCTTCCTTGTTGGCGCGACGGATCTCTACAACGTCACGAAAACCCTCGCTGCAGACCATTGCGGTGCGCGGCAGACGGCGGGTGATCAGCGCATTGGTGGCGACCGTCGTACCATGAGAGAACATCGTTACCTCCGAAAGATCGATGCGCCCCTGCTCCACGCCATTCATGATGGCCTGCATGGGATCGTCAGGCGTGGAGGCGGTTTTTTCGATGCGGATCGCTCCGCTGTCTTCGTCCATGATGCAGATGTCGGTGAAAGTCCCTCCGACATCGACGGCAACTCTGATTCGGCTCATGACAGTTCCTTCGCAAGGTCTTGCGGGCAAAGCCCCGCCTTCGTCGCCCCTTGCCGGGGAGACGTTGCATGAATGGTGGAATTGGCCCGGATTTCGTCGGGACTAGTGGCGCTCTCGCGAGGCCGAAGAGCCGCCCGCCCGGTTCGCTGCTTCGCGACGGGTATCCGTCGGTGCGCAGCCGCACCGCGTCCGGTAGTGCTTGCAGAACTGGG
>NZ_RZPB01000320.1:0-6654 GCF_003998535.1 Mesorhizobium sp. M7A.F.Ca.AU.002.02.1.1
GCCGCACGCCATCGTGCTCGACGGCGTCGACATAGACCTCAAGGCCGGTGAAATCCTCGGCGTTGCCGGGCTTGTCGGCTCAGGCCGCACCGAACTGGCGCGCGGTATCTTCGGCGCCGACCGCATCGCGGCCGGCACCATCACGCTCGACGGCAAGCCGATCGCCCCGTCATCACCCGCGGACGCCATTGCCCTCGGCATCGGCCTGGTGCCGGAGGACCGCAAGCACCAGGCGATCTTTGCCGCGCTGGGCATCCTGCCGAATTTCTCCATCGCTTCGCTGGGCAGCTTCAGCAACGGTTTCGGCTTCATGGCCGAGCGGCGCGAGCGCGATGCGCTGTCCGGGTTTCGAAAGATGCTGTCGATCCGCATGGCTTCGGCCGAGCAGGCGATCGAGGGCCTGTCGGGCGGCAACCAGCAAAAGGTGATCCTGGCGCGCTGGCTCGCGCGCGATCCGAAAGTGCTGATCGTCGACGAGCCGACGCGCGGCGTCGATGTCGGCGCCAAGACCGAGGTGCACCAGATCCTGGTGCAGCTTGCGGCGCGCGGCATTGCGGTGATGATGATCTCGTCCGAACTGCCCGAGGTGCTGGCGGTTTCGGACCGCATCGTCACCATGCGCCGCGGACGCATCACCGGCCAGATGCCGGGCGTCGAAGCAAACGAGGAAAGACTGATGGAACTGATGGCACTCGACCGCAAGGAGACACTATGAGCGTGGCGGGGGAGCAGGATCAGCGCGGCGGCATCAACTTCGCGCGGCTTTTGATGAGCTTCGGGCCGCTGCTGTTCCTGGTGGCGCTGATCATCGTCTTCACGGTGCTGAAGCCGAGCTTCATGGACCCGATCAACCTGTTCAACATCACAAGGCAGATCTCGATCACCGGGCTGATCGCGCTCGGCATGACCTTCGTCATCCTTACCGCCGGCATCGACCTGTCGGTCGGCTCGCTGCTCGCCTTCTGCGGCATGGTCGCCGCCGTGGTCGCCAAGGGCGGCACGGCCAACACGCTGTCGCTGTCGACGAGCGGCACGCAAGGGTTCGGCTGGTTCGCCGCGCTGCTGGCCGCCATCATCGTCGGAGCCGCTGCCGGCGGCGTGCAGGGGCTTGTCATCACCCGGCTGAAAGTGCCGCCCTTCGTCGTCACGCTGGGCGGGCTGACGGTGTTTCGCGGGCTGACACTGACCATCTCCAATGGCGGCCCGATCTCGGGCTTCGACGCCTCGATGCGCTGGTTCGGTACCGGGCTGATCGGCCCGGTGCCGGTGCCGGCGCTGATCTTCGCGGCGGCCGCCATCCTGTGCCACATCGTGCTGCGCTACACGCGCTATGGCCGCGCCGTCTATGCCGTCGGCGGTAATGCGGAAGCAGCGCGGCTGTCGGGCCTGCGCGTCGACCGCATCCTGGTCTCGGTCTACGTCATTGTCGGCTTCTTCGCCGGGCTCGCGGCCTTCGTGCTGTCGGCCAGGCTGAACTCCTCGGAAGCGGTGGCGGGCATCGGCTACGAACTGACCGTCATTTCGGCCGTCGTCATCGGCGGCACCTCGCTGTTCGGCGGCATCGGCTCGGTCGGCGGCACGGTGGTGGGCGCGGCGCTGATCGGCGTGCTGCAGAACGGGCTGCAGTTCAACAACGTCTCGTCCTACACGCAAAGCATCGTCATCGGGCTCATCCTGATCCTGGCGGTGGCGTTTGATCGGTGGCTGAAGTCGAGGGTAAGAAGGTGAGGGGGACGGTTCTCCCTTCTCCCTCTGTTGGAGAAGGGGAGCCCCATTCCTTGCAAAACAATCATGCTTTGCTAGAAAGGTTTTGGCGGGTGGCATCGTGAGAGAACCTCATGTTTGCCGATATCATCAGACCGATCACCCTAGGTTTTTCGCTGCTGCGGCGGTTCTGGCCGCAGCTCATGGCACTCGTGCTGGCCGGCGTGATGGTCGGCGATCTCCTCATGCTGCTGGCGGCGAAGGTGGCGCTGGCCAATCACTTCGCCGGGTTGGCGATGCTGACGCTGGTGGCGCTGGCGCAGCTGGTGGTGACGGTGGCAATGTTCCACGTGCTGCGCCCCGGCCTGCCGCATGTGGTGGCCGCGCAGCGCGGCGCCGACAAGGCCGCAACCACCGAGACGCAAACGAAGCCGGGTGCCGAGGCTGACCGGCGCGGCTCGCGGCTGGTGCGGATGATCACCATCGCGCTTCTGCCGTTCTTCGCCTATTATGCCGCCTGGGGATTTCTGGGCGACGTCGTGCGGCAGTATTCGCGCGAAACACTCGACCAGGCCGATTTCGGCCAGAGCGCTGATGTGCTCGACGTGCTCGACTCGCGCTGGCTGCTGGTCTCCGTGGCGGTGTCCTGGCTGATCCGCCGGCTGGCCAAATTCATGCAGGCTAAGACAGGTGCGGAGTCGTTCTGGCAGATCGTGGTGGTGATCTGCGAGACCAACTGGATCTTCGTCGGTCTCTACGTGATCAGCCGATGGAAGGATTCGGCCCTGCAATGGCTGATGAGCCGCAATTTCTGGTCGGCCCTGCAGGCATCGGTGGACGGGCTGGCAAACCCGGTGCCGATGGCCTCGGCCGCACCCATGGTGCCGGTCGAGATCTCCTCGATCGCGCCGTCGACGGCTGCGATCAACCTGTTCTTCTTCATGCTCCTGCCGCTGATCTGGCTGGTGATGGCGGCGCTGATCTACGGCTATGATGTGCGCGACGATGCTGCCCTGATGCGCGTGCATGGCCGGCTGGAGCGTGCCGGCCGGCGCTATGCCGGCCTGCCGAAATTCCTGCGCGATTTCGTCGAGCATTTCATCGCCGGCTACCGCTCGCGCTATCTGCCGATCGCCAACGGCGTGCGGCTGACGGTCAGCGCCAGCCTGGTGCTGTTGTGCACGCTGGTGGTCGGCTACCGGTTGCTCGACTGGGGCGCGGCCTGGCTGTGGCTCGGCGCGACGCGGCTGATCGGTCCACACGAGCTCGATATCTGGCAGATTTTTTCGCATGCCGTGACGCTGCTCTTCGGCAGCCCGTTCCAGGATTCCTCCACCGGCATCCTGATCGAGCCGCTGCGCATATGCTTTCTCGCCGCCGTGCTGGAGACGGCGTTTTCGATGGCGAAGCGGGCGGGGAAATGAGCTTTCTTTACGGGGAGAAGGATGCTGTCACTTCGGCGGCCGCTGAAAACGCAGGAACCAGGGGCGCTCGCTGCCCAGGCCAATGGCTGGGCGGATGGTCTCGATGGCATCCTCGGGCACGATGAAGGTCTCGCCGACGCTGATGATTTCGCCCTTTTTGGCGCCGGAGAAGATCGCCGAGGTGCAGTTCATCACGCCGTCCGGCAGGCTGACGCCGGAGATGAAGTCGGGCAGCCAGCGGCGGCCGGCGGCGTCGGTCAGCATCACCTTGCAGCCCAGCCACTGCTTTTGCAGATCGGGATCGCCGACCGTGACGGCGAAGGTGGCGATGACGGCCAAGGCATGCTCGGGCAAGCGGCCGGCCTTGCCGCCGCGCAAATCGGCCAGCCGCCATTCGCTGCCGCCGAACGGCGCGCCTTGGCCAAACTCGACATCCCTGGCGATGAGGTCCTCGCCATGCAGCCATTCACGGATGCTCTCATAGCTGGTTTCGGCCAGCGTCAGCGGCAGCAGGATAGCGAGCGCGGCAAGACCGCGCCGTCGCCATTTTTTCTCGCCACCGCCGGCTGGGTCGATGTCGGTTGAAACCGCGCTCATGTCTTGCCCTGCCGTGTCTGGCCCTGCCGTGTCTGGCCCTGCGGCGGTGCAGGAGCGTCGAGATCGTATAGCGGCAAGACATCCGCCGGTTGACCATCGGCACCGGTCGGAACGGCATCGAGGCTGATGCGAGCCTGGGCGTCGAGCGGGCCGAACTGACGTGCGGCGATAAGCAGGCTGGCGCCTCGGATCTGGTCGGCCGGCAACTCGAAGACGAACAGGCCGCTTCTCTCCAGCCCTGGATCGACGGCATGTGGCGGCATATCCTGGCGATAGCTGAGCCGCTCCGTCTGGCGGTAGCGCAGGCCGGTCGGGCCTTGCCAGGTGCCGTCGGCGACCGTGGTGGAGGTGCTGGTGGCGGTGAGATTGGTCGCTGCCACCGCCCACAGTCCGCTGGTGGTCAGCAGCCTTTCCTGGCCGAACTGGTTGGTCTTCAGCGTGCGCGCAAAGACCATTCTGTCGAGGCGGACATCGAAGCTGCGCGCCCGCACCGTGTCGTGCATGGCGCCATCAATGGGGATCGGCGCGGTGAGTTCGGCATAATGCGGCTTCGACACCTGCATGCCGTAGCTGAGCACCACGGTGGCGGCGACGATCAGGAGATTGCCGATGGCGCGGATCCTCATGAGCCGCTCTCGGGCAGGTCGGCGACCGGCATGGTGACGGTGCCGAGCCGATAGGAATTGAACCAGCCCGGCGTGCCGTAAAGATTGTCGCGCGGCTTGAAGATCTCGGCGGTGACGCCGAAGCTGAGATTTGCCGGCACGGCGGCGTTACCGGCAAGCGGCCAGACATAGGCCATGCGTTCGGTCATGCCGGGATGCAGTTCCGGCGTCAGCGTCGAATCGCGGGCCAGCGCGATCATCGGCGTGGAATCGGGCAGGTCGATCCCGTCCGGCTTGAAGACGTTGAAATAAGCCTTGTCGGATTGCGCCGTGCGATTGGTCAGATCGGCCTCCAACACCAGCGCCTTCTGGCCTGGTTTCAGCGCCACGCCATAGAGTTTGGCGCGGCTGACATAGGCGCGCGCGGGCTGGACCCGCCAGCGCCCGGCATCGATGGCGGCATCGGGCGGCAATTGCGGCGGGGCGTGGGCGGGCAGGGCGCCGAACGCGCCCATCAGGCCGGCGACGAGCAGGGCGGCGATGGTTCCCGCGCCGGCCGTTATCCAGGTTTGAAATTTTGAGCGGGCAGTCTTGAACATTCCAAACTATGCACGTCGAACGGTCAGCCACCCCTGCGCAGTCTAGAAAGAAAAAATGGCTGATGGAACCCGCAAATGGCTGGTCCAGTCCTCACACCGCTTCCCTTGCCCAGAGCCTGTGGCCATGGCGGCGGAAATAGCGCGCCACCAGGCGCTGCTGCTTGGCCCTGATCAGGTCGGGCAGGCGCCGCTCCTGGCGCCAGCGCGGTATGTTGCGCCAGCAGGCTATGAAGCGGGCGGCGTCCTCGATTACCTCCTGCGCCGAGAGTGCCGGACCGATAGCGGCCAGGAACAGCGCCTCCGACGGTTTCAACTCGTCGATCACCGCCTTGCGCCTGACGTGATCCTGACGGGCGTGGGCGATGCCGCTGCGACGGATTGCTTCGAAGGCTTCAAGCAAGGCCAGGCTGTCGCCGGCGTAGCCGCAGGAACGGGCAAAATCGGCGGCAAAAGCGTCCATTATCGCTCCCGGGTCTGATGCAGTGGGCAGGTTCGTACCCGACTCACATTTTCATACATTTATGAAAGCATAACTCAAATTACGCTAGAAGAAAAACTTCTGGGAAAGTTTGAAAACTGCGACTCGACTCCCGGCGTAAAACACAGGAATATGCGAACAAATCAGGAACAAAGACGAGGCAGGGGCGATGGCATTGCCGGGCAAGGAACCAACGATCGCGCATGTCGCCTCGATCTCGGTCGAGTGCGCCGATTGTGGCCGCAACAGGTGGTGGCGACCCGATCAGCTGAAGCGGTTCGGGGTGACGGGGAATACGCCGCTGTCCGCTCTGTCGGGCCGTATCGTCTGTTCGGCCTGCCGCGCCGACGGACTGCCGGGGACGGCGATTTCGATCCAGGCGGCGTTTGTCGACGAGCGCCAGCGCGTGCGCAGCGAAGCGCGGATGCTGAGCGACAGGGATGTGCCGCTGGAGGGATCGCGGCGGGCTTGAGTGGGAGGGTGCCAGCGCTGGTTCTTCCTTCTCCCGCAGGGGGAGAAGGAAGAGCATCCCTTGCTCAATACCCCAGCAATTCCTTCAGCGGAATCACGCGCCAGACATGTTTGATGGCGTAGCGGTTGAAGGTCAACGTCTTCGGCGGGTTGTACTGCTCGACGACCAGCTCGCCCGCCGTGCGCTTGACCAGCTTTTTGATGAAGGCCTTGCCGTTGCGCTCGTTTTCCTCCGGGAAGGTCTCGATCACCACATGGTCGCCCGGTACGGCGTCGCGGCCGCCGCAATAGATCAGGTCGCCGGGCTCGTAACGCGGCACCATGGAATCCGAGAGCACGTGCAGGGCGAACACCTTCGGCAGGTTGCGCACGCCCGGCGGGCGCTGGACGTAACCCGCCGGCTCGCCGTTGAAGGTGAAATCGCCATCGTCGCCACCGACGGCCGCGCCCAGCACCTCGATGTCCATCGAGCTGGCGGGTAGCGGACCTGCATCGGTGACGATCTCCGCATCGGCAACCGGTCCGGCATCGTCGAGAAACACGACCTGCCCCTGGCCCAGCGCAACCGGGTCGACGCGCAGGAAGGCGGCGGTCTTCAGCAGGTTCTCGGTCTTGGGCAGATTGCGGCCGGTTTCCCAGTTGCCGACGGCGGCGACATCGGTGTCGTTGTGTTCGGCGATGTGGCGCATGACCAGGCCGCGCTGCTTGCGCGCCTTGCGGATCGCCGCTCCGACCTTGATCGACAGTTCCGTTTTTTCCATGGCGCCCATGTGAGG
>NZ_RZPB01000321.1:0-6645 GCF_003998535.1 Mesorhizobium sp. M7A.F.Ca.AU.002.02.1.1
GCCTTGCGGATATGTCCTCACCCATCTTGAAACTGGTGGCCCAGCGCGTTGCGCTGGGCATTCTGCTCTTGTTGGCCGTTTCGGTCCTGATCTTCGCCGGCACCCAGATCCTGCCCGGCGACGTCGCGCAAGCCATTCTCGGACAGTCGGCGACGCCGGAGTCGCTTGCCAATCTGCGCGAGCAGCTCGGACTCAACCAGCCAGCCTATCTCAGGTATTTTCATTGGCTGGGCGGCGTGCTGACCGGCGATCTCGGCACGGCCATGTCGAGCGGGCAGGACATCGCCACGTCGATCAAGGGACGGCTGTGGAACACGCTGTTCCTCGCCTTCTGGGCGGCGATCGTCGCCGTGCCGCTGGCGATCATCCTCGGCCTGATCGCGGTGCGCTACCGCAATGGCTGGGTCGACAAGCTGATCTCCGGGCTGGCGCTGGCCTCGACCTCGTTTCCCGAATTCTTCATCGGCTATGTGCTGGTCTATTTCTTCGCCGTGAAATGGCAGATATTCCCCGGCATTTCGACCGTCTATGACGGCATGCCTTTTGGCGAACGGATGCAGGCGATCGCCTTGCCGGCGACGGCGCTGACGCTGGTCGTGCTCGCCCACATGATGCGCATGACACGCGCGGCGATCCTCAATGTCATGCAGTCGGCCTATGTCGAGACGGCGGAACTGAAGGGCCTGTCGGCCTTCAACGTCATCCGCAAGCACGCCTTCCCCAATGCCATCGCGCCGATCATCAATGTCGTCATGCTCAACCTCGCCTACTTGATCGTCGGCGTCGTCGTGGTCGAGGTGATCTTCGTCTATCCGGGCATGGGACAGTATCTGGTCGACCACGTCACCAAGCGAGACGTGCCGGTGGTGCAGGCGGTCGGCCTGATCTTCGCCGCCGTCTATATCAGCCTGAACATCATTGCGGACATAGCGGCGATCGTCGCCAATCCGCGTCTCAGACATCCGAAATAGGGGGCGGATATGCTCGATATCAAACGCATCCCCATCCCCGCGCTGATCGGCATCGTGCTGACGGCATTGTTCGTGCTTGCGGCGGTCTTCGCCCCCTGGATCGCGCCGCACGGCAATGGCGAAATCGTCGGCGACGTCTGGGAACCGATGTCGGCTGCCCATTTGCTGGGCACCGACAATCTCGGCCGAGACCTGCTTTCGCGCATGATCTACGGCGCCCGCATCACTTTGTTCATCGCGGTGCTGGCCACCGCGCTGTCGTTCTCGCTCGGCGCCATTCTCGGCTTCTCGGCGGCCGTCTTCGGCGGCTGGTTCGACACGCTGCTGTCGCGCCTCGTCGATCTCTTGATGTCGATCCCGACACTGATCATGGGTCTCGTCGTGCTGTCGGTGCTGCCGACCAATCTGGTGACGCTGATCCTGGTGATGGGCATTCTGGATTCGACCCGCGTCTATCGCCTGTCGCGCGCGGTCGCCGTCGACATCAACGTCATGGACTATGTCGAAGCGGCGAAACTGCGCGGTGAAGGCAGCGGCTGGATCATCTTCCGCGAGATCCTCCCCAACGCATTGTCGCCGCTGGTTTCCGAACTCGGTCTGCGCTTCATCTACGCGGTGCTGTTCCTGTCGACGCTGTCGTTCCTCGGCCTTGGCGTGCAGCCACCGGACGCCGACTGGGGCGGCATGGTCAAGGAAAACAAAGACGGCATCGTGTTCGGCATCGCGGCCGCACTCATCCCAGCGGGGGCGATCGCGCTGCTGGCGATTTCCGTCAACCTGGTTGCCGACTGGGTGCTCAACCGGACGACAAGCCTCAAGGGAGGACGCGGGTGATGGCCGACACCAAAGCGAAGCTCGGGCAACCGAAGTCAGGCCTGCTGCTCGACATCCGCAATCTGCGCATCGAGGCTACCGTCTTCCCGCCCGGCGAACCGCCGAAGGACATCGTGCTGGTGCACGATGTCTCACTGACGCTCGAGAAGGGCAAGGTGCTCGGCCTGATCGGCGAATCCGGCGCCGGCAAGTCGACTATCGGCCTGTCGTCTATGGGCTACGGCCGCGGCGGCGTGCGCATCACAGGCGGCGAGGTGATCCTGAACGGCCGCGACATCCTCAAGGGCGGCAAGGACGGCTTCCGCAAATTACGCGGCCGCGAGGTCTGCTATGTCGCGCAGTCGGCGGCAGCGGCCTTCAACCCGGCGCACAGACTGATGGACCAGGTGGTGGAAGCCACCCTGCTGCACGGCACCGCGACACGCGCCGAGGCCGAGAAGCGCGCGGTTGCGCTGTTCAAGAAGCTCAGCCTGCCGAACCCTGAAACCATCGGCGAGCGTTTTCCGCACCAGGTTTCGGGCGGCCAGTTGCAGCGTGTGATGACGGCGATGGCCCTGTGCTCCGAGCCGGACCTGATCGTCTTCGACGAGCCGACCACGGCGCTCGACGTGACGACGCAGATCGACGTGCTGGCGGCGATCAAGGACGCCATCCGCGACACCCATGTCGCTGCGCTCTACATCACGCACGACCTTGCCGTCGTCGCCCAGGTCTCCGACGAGATCATGGTGCTGCGCCATGGAAGGCTGGTCGAATGGGGCGGCACAAGGCAGATCATCAAGGAGCCGCGCCAGGAATACACCAACGCGCTGGTCTCGGTGCATGAGATCGAACACCAGGAGCAGAAGCCCGGCACGTCGCCGTTCCTGTCGGTGAAGAACGTCACCGCCGCCTATGGCCGCAGCCATATCAAGGTGCTGAAGGACGTATCCGTCGACATCTATCCGGGCCAGACGCTGGCCGTGGTCGGCGAGTCCGGCTCCGGCAAGTCGACGCTGGCGCGCGCCATCACGGGACTTTTGCCACCCGAACAGGGTACCGTCACCTTCGACGGACGCGCGCTGGCCAACAGGCTGGCCGACCGGCCGAAGGAGGATCTGCGCCAGTTGCAGATGATCTACCAGATGGCCGATGTGGCGATGAACCCGCGTCAGACCGTCGGCACCATCATCGGCCGGCCGCTGGAGTTTTATTTCGGCATGCGCGGCCGTGAGCGCGACAGACGCGTTGCCGAACTGCTCGACAAGATCGAGATGGGCAAGGGATTTTCCGACCGCTACCCGGCCGAGCTTTCCGGCGGCCAGAAACAGCGTGTCTGCATCGCCCGGTCGCTTGCCGCCAAGCCGAAGCTGATCATCTGCGACGAGGTGACCTCGGCGCTCGATCCGCTGGTGGCACACGGCATCCTCGAGCTGCTGCTGGAGCTGCAGAAGGAAGAGAACGTCGCCTATCTGTTCATCACGCATGACCTTGCCACGGTGAAGTCGATCGCCGATTCAATCGCGGTTATGTATCGCGGCGAGGTGGTGCGTTACGGCCCCAAGGGCAAGGTGCTGAGCCCGCCCTTCGACGCCTACACCGACCTGCTGCTCTCCTCGGTTCCAGAGATGGAAATCGGCTGGCTGGAAAAGGCAATCAAGGGACGGCGCATGGCCAGCGCGGGGAACTAAAGCAATTCCGGGAAAACTGGGAACCAATACTGCCGGAAGAAAAAGGCAGGCGCTTCCCCTGGAAATTGTGTCAGACCAAGCTGCCACATAGGGGCGTCAGCGACCGTCATCCGGATGCAACACTAGAGCGCCACACGTCCTTCGGGACGAGCGCCGCTCGCACGACTTTTAAACAGGGGTAGGACATGAAAACTGAACTCGATTATCTCGCCGAACTCGCCGGTCACGGCCGGATATCGCGCCGTGCCTTTCTTGGGCGCGCCGCCGCGCTCGGCGTATCGGCGGCCATGATGCCGGCGCTGGCCGGCAAGGCATTTGCCCAGACGGCGGTGAAGGGCGGTATCATCAAGGCTGGCCTGCAGGGCGGGGAATCCACCAACAGCCTCGATCCGGCGCTGAATCTCAGCCAGGTAACCTTCAGCTTTGGCAAGCTTTGGGGCGAGTATCTTGTGCGCCTCACACCGGACAACAAGCTGGTCAACCTGATTGCCGAAGAGATTGGCGCCTCAGCCGACGCCAAGACATGGACGATCAAGATCCGCGATGGCATCGAGTTCCACAATGGCAAGACGGTCGGCGCGGAGGACGTTGCCGCCACCATCGAGCGCCATGCGGACGAGAAGTCCAAGTCCGGAGCACTCGGCATCCTCAAGAACATCAAGGGCGTCAAGGCGAGCGGCAAGGAAGTCATCGTCACGCTCGGCGACGCCGATGCCGACTTCCCCTATCTGATGGCCGACTACCATCTCGTCATCCAGCCGAATGGCGGCAAGGACGATCCGAATGCCGGCATCAGCGCCGGACCCTACAAGGTTAGCGTCAACCAGCCAGGCGTGCGCCATGGCGGCGAGCGTTTCGCCAATTACTGGCTTGGCGACAAGGCCGGCCATGCCGACCAGGTCGAGATCATCGTCATCAATGATGCGACCGCACGGCTTGCAGCCTTGCAAGGCGGCCAGGTGCACATGATCAACCGCGTCGAACCCAAGGTCGTCGATCTGGTCAAGCGCATCGCGGGCGTTTCCATCGAGAACGTCTCGGGCAAGGGCTACTATCCGTTCAACATGTTCTGCGACACCGCACCTTTCGACAGCAACGATCTGCGCATGGCGCTGAAGCTAGCCATGGACCGCGACGAGATGCTGGAAAAGATCCTGCGCGGCTATGGCTCGGTGGGTAACGACTTCCCGATCAACGAGGCCTATCCGCTGTTTTCCGCCGATATCGAACAGCGCAAGTTCGATCCGGACAAGGCGGCGGCAGCCTACAAGAAATCAGGCCACAGCGGCTCGATCGTGCTGCGCACCTCGGACGTCGCCTTCCCGGGCGCCGTCGATGCCGCACAGCTCTATCAGCAGTCCTGCGCCAAAGCCGGCATCAAGATCGAGATCAAGCGCGAACCCGGCGACGGCTACTGGTCGGAGGTCTGGAACAAGCAGCCTTTCTCGCTCTCCTACTGGGGCGGACGCGCCACGCAGGACCAGATGTATTCCACCGGCTATGTCTCGACCGCCGACTGGAACGACACGCGCTTCAAGCGGCCGGAATTCGACAAGATGCTGTTTACCGCGCGCGGCGAGCTCGACCAGGCCAAGCGCCAGGCGATCTACCACGATATGGCAGTGATGATGCGTGACGAAGGCGGGCTGATCGTGCCCTTCTTCAACCAGTTCATCGACGCGGCCGCCACCAACAAGATCGGCGGCTATGCCAAGAGCCCTATCGGCGAAATGATGGACGGCTACGCGCTTGCCGAGTGCTGGCTCAACGCTTGAGCGGACCCTGATCGTCCGATTTCATCTATCAGAACGCCGTGTGCCCGGGACGGCACACGGCGTTCCCGTTTCAACCGCCAACCGCATGGAGCAGCCCGTGGCGCTCAAATCCAAGCTTCTGCTGATCATCCTCGATGGCGTGCCTTACCGGAACTGGCGCCGGCTGATGGGCAATCTCGAAGGCTGGGTGCAATCGGGCGAGGCGCAGGTCTGGAAGATGCGCTCGGTGCTGCCGTCGACCTCGGCCTGCTGCTATGCCTCGATCCACACCGGGGTTTCGCCGCAGGTGCACGGGATTCTCTCCAATGAGAACCGTTTCCGCGTCGAGCAGCCCGATATCTTCTCCGAGGTCAGCAAGGCAGGCGGCAAGACGGGGGCGGTGACCCATTCCTACTGGTCGGAATTCTTCCGCGCCTACCCGTTCGACCTGGTGGAGGGCATGGAATTCGACGAGCCAGGCGGGCCGATCACGCATGGCCGCTTCCACACCATGACCGGTTACAATCTCCGCAACCAGATGACGCCGAGCGATGTCGACCTGTTCGCGACGCTGACCATGCTGACGAAACGCCATGGCATCGACTACGGCATCCTGCACACCTGCACGCTGGATTCGATGGGACACCGCTTCGGCCACGACTGCCACGAGATGGACCATGCCGTCTATGCGATGGACGGCATGCTGGCCGCCTTCCTGCCACGCTGGATCGAAGCCGGCTATGAGGTGATCGTCACCGCCGATCACGGCCAGACCGATCGTGGCCATCACGGCGGCCATGACGACGAGATGCAGGATTTCGCGCTGTATTATTTTGGACAAGGCAAAGGGCCGGATGCGGACACACTACTCGACCAGCTGCAGCTGGCGCCGACGGTGCTGAGCCGACTGGGCGTTCCCGTGCCCGCGACGATGAAGGCGAAGTCTTTCTTGGAGTGAGAAGCGGTCCGCGAAGCTCTTCCCTTCTGCCCTTGTGGGAGAAGGAAGAGGCGCACCTCTGGCAACCTCCGCGCTCTTCGGTTAGCCTCCGCAAAATTCCTTGGCGGAGGATGAACCTTTTTGGGCCGATCAGCGACAGAGCAGACAGGAGCCAGGCGGCTCGACCGGCCATGACGGCAGCGACGGAGACCGATCGCGCGCTTGTCGACCGGGTCGCGAAGGGCGACCGAGCCGCCGTGCGGCTCCTGTTCATGCGTCACCACGCGCGGGTCTACCGCTTCGTGGCGCGCCAGACGGGATCGGAAATGATGGCCGACGATATCGCCAACGAAGTCTTCCTCGAGTTGTGGCGCCAGGCGCCCGGCTTCGAAGGGCGTTCCGAAGTCTCGACATGGCTGCTCGGCATTGCCCGTTTCAAGGCGCTGTCCTTTCTGCGCAAGAAGAAGGAAGACTGGATC
>NZ_RZPB01000322.1:0-6627 GCF_003998535.1 Mesorhizobium sp. M7A.F.Ca.AU.002.02.1.1
GCCAAAGGCCTTTGCCGCGAATTTCTCGATGCGGACGGCGACATGTTTCAGCGCCGGCTGACCGGAAATGGGATCGGTCAGCGGCGCGGTCAGCGTGTCGAGCCGGCCCTTTGCCGAGAACTGATCGGTCCAGTGCATCGGCGCAAACAGGCTGCCCTGGCGCTGGCGCGCCGTCACCAGCGCGCGCACCAGCACATCACCGCGCGGGCTGGAAACGCGCGCTATGTCGGCGTCACCGATGCCGAAGCGCTGCGCATCCGCCGGGTGGATTTCGACGAAGGGCTCGGCGATGTGCTGCGAAAGCCGCGGGCTTTTCCCCGTCCGCGTCATGGTGTGCCAATGGTCGCGGATGCGGCCGGTGTTGAGGATCAGCGGATAATCGGGGCTGGTGCGGATTTCCGTGGTGGGACGGATGGCGATGAAGCGCGCCTTGCGGTCGGGTGTGAAGAAGTTGCCGTTGGCGAAGAAGCGAGCCTGGAGCCCAGTCGTGCCGACCCCTTCTGGCCAACCTCCAGCTTGAGCGCCCCCCTCTCGCCTGCCGGCCATCTCCCCCTCAAGGGGGGAGATTGGCAGCTTTGCCGACTGCTTTCGCTTTGCGACGTTGTGAATTGGCGAAGACGGCCATGACAGCCGATCTCCCCCCTTGAGGGGGAGATGGCCGGCAGGCCAGAGGGGGGCGCCTTGGCTCGGCGCTGGCCATTGGAACGGCTCAAGCGCCTCATATCCCTCCGCATCAACCCCGGCATAAGCCCCGATGTCGAAATCCCGCGCACCATCATTCTCGAAACCCGACAGCGCGGCATGCTCGGCAAACACCTCCGCCGGCGACGCGTAGGAAAACGCCTCACCAAACCCCATCCGTTTGCCCAACTCGGCAATAATCCGCCAGTCAGGCAGCGCATCTCCGGGCACGCGCAAAAAAGCGCGCTGGCGCGACACACGGCGTTCGGAATTGGTGACGGTGCCATCCTTCTCGCCCCAGGCGGCGGCGGGCAGCCGGACATGGGCGTGGCGGACGGTATCGGTCCGGGCCAGCACGTCCGACACCACCACGAACGGGCACGCCTTGATCGCCGCTTCGACGGCATCGGCGTCCGGCATCGAATCGACCGGGTTGGTGGCCATGATCCACAGCGCTTTGATGTGCCCGTCGGCAACCGCCTTGAACATCTCGACTGCCTTCAGGCCGGGCTTTCCGGCAACGGCCGGCGCGTTCCAGAAGCGCTGCACGCGGTCGCGATGATCGGGGTTTTCGATCTCCATATGGGCAGCCAGCATGTTGGCCATGCCGCCGACCTCGCGCCCGCCCATGGCGTTGGGCTGGCCGGTCACCGAAAACGGCCCTGCCCCTGGCTTGCCGATGCGGCCGGTGGCCAAATGGCAGTTGATGATGGCATTGACCTTGTCGGTGCCCGAAGACGACTGGTTCACCCCTTGGCTGTAGACGGTCACGGTCTTGGAGGTCGCCGCGAACAGGCTGTAGAACCGGTCAAGCTCGTCCTCGCTCAGGCCCGTGGCAGCGGCGACGCCAGCCAGGTCCAGCGCGGAGGCGGCGAAAAGCGCTTGCCCGAAGCCCGTCGTGTGCGTCGTGATATAGGTGCGGTCGAGCGCATTGTGCTGGCCGAGGTAGGCGAGCAGCCCGGTGAACAAAGCGATGTCGCCATCCGGCGCGATCGCCAGATGCATATCGGCAATGTCAGCGGTCATGGTGCGACGCGGGTCGACCAGCACGATCTTCATCTCCGGCCGCTTTTCCCGGGCAGCCGCGATGCGCTGGTAGAGCACCGGATGGCACCAGGCGAGATTGGAGCCGACCAGCACGATCAGGTCGGCAAGCTCCAGATCGTCATAGGTTCCGGGCACGGTGTCGGAGCCGAAAGCGCGGCGGTGGCCGGCGACCGAAGAGGCCATGCACAGGCGCGAATTGGTGTCGATATTGGCGGAGCCGACAAAGCCCTTCATCAGCTTGTTGGCGACGTAGTAGTCCTCGGTCAGCAACTGGCCGGAGACATAGAAGGCGACCGCATCGGGCCCGTGCTCGGCAATGGTTTGCGAGAAGGTCGAGGCGACGAGGTCGAGCGCCTCGTCCCAGCCGGCGCGGCGGCCGTGGATCTCTGGATGAAGCAGCCTGCCGTCGAGATCGATGGTCTCGGCCAGTGCCGAGCCCTTGGAGCAGAGCCGGCCGAAATTGGCCGGGTGGTCGGGGTCGCCGCGCACGGACACTTGCCCGTCCGCGGCGACCTTCGCCAGCACGCCGCAGCCCACCCCGCAATAGGGGCAGGTGGTCCTCACCTCGCGCGCTTCATCGATCTCCATGGGGTCAGGCCGCGCGGCTGACCAGCGCTTCCAGCGCAATGAACAGATGCTCGCCTTCGATCCGCACCGGAATGGTGCGCACCGCGCCCTCGTCGGCGCCGAGCGCCTTGCCCGTTTCCAGCGAAATCACCCAATTGTGCAAGGGACAGGTCACCGCCGCGCCGTGCACGATGCCCTGGCTGAGCGGTCCGCCTCTGTGCGGGCAATGGTCGTCGATGGCGTAGACCTGATCGTCCTGGGTGCGGAAGACCGCGATTTTTCCTTCCGGCGTGGCGACGCAGCGCGCGCCGCGGCGAGGGATGTCGGAGAGAGAGCCTATCGATATCCAGTTCATGACGCTCACTCCGCCGCCTGCGCAAAACCGACCGAAGCCATTGGCCGGAATTCGTGCTTGTCCTTGCCGGAAACGCGTTCCGACCACGGGTCGACCTGGGCGAATTTCTGGCTGAAGACGAAGCGCTCGTAATAGGCCTTGCGCTTGTCGCCATCGTCCATGATCTGGCGCTTGATCTCGGGGATGCCGATGCGCTTGGCCCATTTGTAGATGCGCTCGAGGTAGCGGCCCTGCTCGCGGTACATCTGCGTCAGCGCCACGATATGCTCCAGCGCCTCGTCCTCGGTTCTGACCAGGCCGAGTACTTCGGTGCCCTTGATGTCGAGGCCGGCCGCGCCGGCAAAATGGATCTCGTAACCGGAGTCGACGCAGATCACGCCGACATCCTTGCAGGTCGCCTCGGCGCAATTCCTGGGGCAACCCGACACCGCCATCTTGACCTTGGCCGGCGTCCACGAGCCCCACATGAATTTTTCGATGCGGATGCCGAGGCCCGTCGAATCCTGCGTGCCGAAGCGGCACCAGTCCGAGCCGACGCAGGTCTTCACCGTGCGCAACCCCTTGGCATAGGCGTGGCCGGAGACGAAGCCGGCCTGGCCGAGATCGGCCCACACCGCCGGCAGGTCTTCCTTGCGGATGCCGAGCATGTCGATGCGCTGGCCGCCGGTGACCTTGACCATCGGGATTTCAAACTTGTCGACAACGTCGGCGATGGCGCGCAGTTCAGCGGCATTGGTCACCCCGCCCCACATGCGCGGCACCACCGAATAGGTGCCATCCTTCTGGATGTTGGCGTGGACGCGCTCGTTGATGAAGCGCGACTGGTAGTCGTCGGCGTAGTCGTCCGGCCAGTCGCAGACGAGATAGTAATTGAGCGCCGGCCGGCATTTGGCGCAGCCGCAGGAGGTCGTCCATTCCAGTTCCTGCATGACGGCGGGAATGGTCTTCAGGCGCTTGGCGATGATCAGCCGGCGGACCTCGTCATGACCGAGCGTCGTGCAGCCGCACATCGGCTGCACCGCCGCTGGATTGTATTTGTCGCCGATGGTCAGCACCATCAGCTTCTCGACCAGCCCGGTGCAGGAGCCGCAGGAGGCCGACGCCTTGGTGTGGGCGCGCACGTCGTCGAGCGAGGTCAGGCCCTTGGCCGTGATCGCGCCGGTGATCTTCCCCTTGCAAACGCCGTTGCAGCCGCAGATCTCCGCATCATCCGGCAAGGCTGCAACGGCCGCCATAGGGTCCAGCGGGGCACCCCCCTGGTAGGACTGGCCGAAGATGAGCGTATCGCGCATCTCCGATATGTCGGTCTGCTTTTTCTTGAGATCGTTGAACCAGGCGCCGTCCGCCGTCTCGCCATAGAGCACGGTGCCGATGATGCGGTCGTCCTTCAGCACAAGCCGCTTGTAGACGCCGGCCGCCGCATCGCGCAGCACGATCTCCTGGCGGTCCTCGCCCTCGGCGAAGTCGCCGAGCGAGAACAGGTCGATGCCGGTGACCTTGAGCTTGGTCGGCGTGTCCATATGGACGAAGGCCGCCGCTTCGTTGCCGGCAAGCTGGCTGGCTGTGACGCGCGCCATCTCGTAGAGCGGCGCGACGAGGCCATAGACCTGGCCGTTGACCTCGGCACATTCGCCGAGCGCGTAGATGTCGGGATCGTTGCTGCGCATGCCGGCATCGACGACGATGCCCCTGTTAACGGCGATGCCGGCCTGTTTGGCCAGCGCCGAATTCGGCCTGATGCCGACGGCCATCACCACAAGCGTTGCTGGGATAATGGTGCCGTCAGCAAGTTCCACCTGTCCGACCTTGCCGTTGCCGGTGATAGCCTGTGTGTTGGCCTTGGTGATGACCTTGATGCCGCGCTGCTCCACCGCACGCTGCAAGAGATAGCCGGCGGCCGGATCGAGCTGGCGCTCCATCAAGGTCGGCATGACATGCAGCACGGTGACGTCCATGCCTTGCGCGTTGAGGCCCGCCGCCGCCTCCAGACCCAGCAGGCCGCCGCCGATGACCACCGCCTTGGCCCGCGACTGGGCAGCGAGCATCATCGCCTGCACGTCGTCGAGATCGCGATAGGTCAGCACGCCCGGCAGGTCATGGCCCGGAACCGGAATGATGAACGGTACCGAGCCGGTGGCGATGACGAGCTTGTCGTAGGGCTCGGTGACGCCGTGATCCGAGGTGACGGTCTTCGCCGTCCGGTCGATGGCAACGATCTTGTGGCCCTTGTAGAGGGTGATGTTGTTGGCGATGTACCAGCCGTCGCCATGGATGATGATCTCCTCATAGGCCTTCTCGCCCGACAGCACCGGCGACAGCATGATGCGGTCGTAATTGACGCGCGGCTCGGCGTTGAAGATGGTGACGGTGTAGCGGCCCGGAGCCTGTTCCAGCAGGTGCTCCAGCATGCGCCCGGGGGCCATGCCATTGCCGATGATGACAAGTCTTTCGCTCATGGTGCTACTCCGCGGCTTCGACGAAGCGGTGGCGTTCGTAGAGGAACTTCAGAACCGCCTCGCGGCAGCGCAGGAAGGTCCGGTCGGAAGAGAGTTCGACGCGCCGGCGCGGCCGCGCCAGCGGCACGGCAAGCACTTCGCCGATGGTCGCCGCCGGACCGTTGGTCATCATGACGATGCGGTCGGAGAGCAGCACCGCCTCGTCGACGTCATGGGTGATCATGATCGTCGTCGAGCCGAGCCTGGAATGGATGTCCATCACCGCGTCCTGCAGATGGGCCCGCGTCAGCGCATCGAGCGCGCCGAACGGCTCGTCGAGCAGCAGGATCTTCGGCTCCATCGCCAGCGCCCGGGCGATGCCGACGCGCTGCTTCATGCCCCCGGAGATTTCCGCCGGGCGCTTGTCCTTGGCATGCGCCATCTGCACGAGGTCGAGATTGCGCATGATCCAGTCATGCCGCTCGACTTTGCTCTTCGAACGGCCGAAGACCTTCGACACCGCCAGGTTGATGTTTTCGTAGACGGTCAGCCACGGCAGCAGCGAGTGGTTCTGGAACACCACGGCGCGTTCCGGTCCAGGGCTGTCGACCTCCTTGTCCTCGAGCAGCACGGCGCCGGCCGACACCTTGGTCAGCCCGGCGATCAGATTGAGCAGGGTCGACTTGCCGCAGCCGGAATGGCCGATGATGGAGACGAATTCGCCCTTGTCGATGGTCAGCCTGATGTCCTTCAACACCTCGCTGACCTGGGCACCACGCGTGAAGGATTTGTCGATATGGTCGAGCTTCAGATAGGCCGTCATCGCCCCTCTCCTCACTTTGCCGTTGTGCCGCGGGTGACGAAGGCGCCGACCGCCGCGACCAGCCGGTCGAGGCAGAAGCCGGTGACGCCGATATAGGCGAGCGCGACGATGATGTCGGGCAGCCGCGACGAGTTCCACGCATCCCAGATGAAGAAGCCGATGCCGACGCCGCCAGTCAGCATTTCAGCGGCGACGATGGCGAGCCAGGACAGGCCGATGCCGATCCTCAAGCCGGTGAAGATGTAAGGCGCGGCGGCCGGCACCATGATCTTGACGAAGAATTCGAACTGGTTGAGCCGCAGGATGCGCGAGACGTTGCGGTAGTCCTCGGGAATGTTGCGCACGCCGACCGCGGTGTTGATGATGATTGGCCAGATCGAGGTGATGAAGATGACGAAGATCGCCGACGGGCTGGAATCACGGAACGCCGCCAGCGACAGCGGCAGCCAGGCCAGCGGCGGCACCGTGCGCAGGATCTGGAACACCGGGTCGAGGCCGCGCATCGCCCAGATCGACTGGCCGACCAGCGCACCGAGCGCGACGCCGACGACCGCCGCCAGGCCGAAGCCGACGGCGACGCGCTGCAGCGAGATCAGCACGCGCCAGGCCAGACCTATATCCTGCGGGCCATTGTCGAAGAACGGATGCGCTATCAGGTCGTAGGCCTCGTTCCACACCTGGGTCGCCGACATCGAGCCTGCCGCCGCCGACCCAGGTGT
>NZ_RZPB01000323.1:0-6616 GCF_003998535.1 Mesorhizobium sp. M7A.F.Ca.AU.002.02.1.1
GGACGAGGAGCGCCTTGCCGGCATCTATCAGCGCACGCTGGAGAAGATCGGCATCAATCTCACCATTCGCAGCCTCGACGGCGATCAGATACAGTCGCGCAAGCAGCGCTTCGATTTCGAGGTCTTGGTCGGATCGAGCGGCTTCAACAATTCGTTGTCACCCGGCATCGAGCAGAGCGGGCGCTGGAGTTCGACTGCCGCCCGGACGGAAGGCTCGTTCAATCTCGCCGGCGTCGCCGACCCGGCTGTGGACGCGGCAATCGAGGCGATGCTGCGCGCCCGTTCCAAGGAGGATTATGTTGCCGCCGTTCGCGTTCTCGACCGGCTGCTGATCTCCGGCAACTACATGGTGCCGATGCAGTACAACACGCAGCAATGGATCGCCTACTGGAACTACCTGGAACATCCGCAAAAGACGCCCATATTCGGATATCAACTGCCAACATGGTGGCGCAAACCCAACTGAGGGATCAGGAGATCGAGATGAGCGAATTGAACGCCATCACCGTCGATGTGGTGTCCGATGTCGTCTGCCCCTGGTGCTTCATCGGCCAGAAGCGGCTCGACAGGGCAATCGCCGCCGTCGGCGATGTCGACGTGCATGTCCGCTGGCGGCCGTTCCAGCTCGATCCGACCATTCCGCCTGAAGGCAAGGACCGGCGCGAATACATGCTGGCAAAATTCGGCAGCGACGAGCGTATCCGCGAGATTCACGACCGCATCGAGCCGCTGGGCGAAGCGGAAGACATTTCCTTTGCCTTCGACGCCATCAAAGTGGCGCCGAATACGCTGGATGCGCACCGGCTGATCCGCTGGGCAGGGGCCGCCGGCGAAGCCATTCAGAACAGGCTTGTACGGCGGCTGTTCCAGCTGAATTTCGAGGAAGGCGCTGACATCGGCGACCATGCCGTGCTGGTCGAAGCCGCGCGCGAGGCTGGCATGGATGCGTCCGTGGTCGCCTCGCTTTTGCCGACCGAGGCCGATGTCGAGGCGGTGCGCACCGAGATCGCCACCGCGTCGCGCATGGGCATTTCTGGTGTGCCGTGCTTCCTGCTCGAGGACAAATACGCCGTCATGGGCGCGCAGGATGCCGATACGCTGGCCGATGCCATTCGCCAGGTGGCGGCCGCCAAGGCGCGCGGCGAACTGGACAAGGCCGGCTGAGGCCGGCCGGCCTCTCCTCTCCGCGACAGCGGCAGACGTTACTTCGCCGTCGCCTTGGCCTTGCTGATGAAAAATCCATGGCCGTTCGTGGCCGTGCAGGTCAGTCCCTTGGTTGACGACTGGCACGAGAACGGCCCGGCGCTCCAGCTGTTGCCGTAGCCAAGCTTATCGACATCGCTGCAGCAGCCCTGCTCGCCTGGGTTCTTGATCAGCGTTGCTGGCCCCTTCGGACCCAGGATAATCGTAAGGTAGCTCGGCTCGACGCGCGAGCAGCTCAGTTCCGGGCCGCCATCCCTCGGCTCATAGGTGCCGGTGCCGCCTTTGGGCGTGTAGATGCAGCCGATGTTGCCGGACGGCGTGTTGAACTCGATCTGGCCCTCGGCGCTGGCCGGAATGCTTTGCTCGCCGGCATGCGCCAAAGGTACAAAGGCAAAGAGGGACAGGATTGCGGCCGCGCGTGCAAGCATTGGGAGCTTCCTTGTTGAAGAACCGGACATGCATGAGTGTCGCCGATGCCGGGCAAGGTTCAATCCCAGGCGGATGAATTGTCAAACGCAGTCCCTCAGCCGATCCGACAAGACGGAACGCGCCGCTCGATCGATTCTCTCGTCAATTCCTGCCCCCGGCAGGGACGACCCCGGCAATCCTGGCGAGTCACGAGCCGCAGATTTTCGAGCTCTTTGAGCCGTCCACAGTGAGAAAACCGGTCGCTCGATACGATTTCGAGTTCACGAAACCGTGTGAAAGCCTTCCCTAGGGGAAGCCGTGCCAACGCCACGCCCTCGATATATCAAGCCCATGAAATTAAAAGCAATATCCGGATTTTTGTCGACTGTTGTCGCTATATTTCAGCATGTAATCTGTTGCCTCACGGCAACGGCTGCCGGGGCAATCCGGTCGGCCCGGTTTTAAATTAATGGAAAATGATCAATTGGTGTTACCATCCGTAACAAAAGAAAAAAGGTTTGGGCGGGATAGTGATTCGGGTCGGTAGACCATCGCAAGAGTCAGTACCGGAAAAAACACCTCGCGATGCCGCAGGGCGATCGCTTCTGACGCCGGTGTCGTCGATGCGCAGCTTCTGGGGCCTGATGCGGGCCTACTGGGTTTCCGACCGCTGGAAGGAAGCCTGGACGCTGACGCTGGTGATCGCGCTGCTCACGGCGTTGTCCAGCAAGGCCGGTGTCTGGTTCGCCGAAGCCTCGGGCGAACTGGTCAATTCCATCGCCTTCTTCCATGACGCCGCCAACACCACGCCGCTTCGCTCGCTTTTGGTCAATGCCGGCGTCCTCGTGCTGCTGGTCGTACTCAAGGACGCTGGCTTCACCGGCATCCGCAACCTTGTCTCGGCGACGTTGCACCGCAAATGGCGCGGTTGGCTGGACAGCCGCTTCAATGAAGCGCTGCTGGACGGCAATCATACGCATTTCCATGCCCAGCACGCGTCGACCGGCAGCGGCGCACCGGCCCCCGACAATATCGACCAGCGCGTCCAGGAATCCATCAAGGACATGACCGGTGGCGCCATCGGGCTCGCCATGGGCGTGCTTGGCGTTGCCACATCGCTCTATTTCGTCGGCCAGAAGCTGCTCGAAAACTCCGTCGAGGTGAAGGGGCTGGAATTCCTCGGCAGCTATGGCAGCGCCATCCTCGCCTTCCTGGCCGTCGCCACCTACGTGCCGCTGAACACTTGGATCGCGGTCAAGCTCGGCGGCCTGCTCGAGCGCCTCAATGTCAGGATGCAGCAGGCCGAGGGCAGCTATCGCGGCGAGCTGACGACATTCCTGCGCCGCTCCTTCCATGTCGCGGCGTCTCAGGGCGAAGGCGTGCAAAGGACCATGCATGGCCGGCTTTATGTCGACATCGACGGCACCTGGACGCGGCTGAACATCGTCAACACCGTCTACATGTCGTTCGAGCTGATCTACAATTTCATCGGTGCCCGCATTGTCGCCTACGGACCGGGCCTGGTGCCGTTCATCCACAACGGTCTCGACCTCAAGGGCTACATAACCGGCTCCGAGCTGGTCAATTCGCTGATCGGCCAGTGTTCCTGGTTCATCCACGTCATGCCCGCCATCGCCACGTTGCGCGCCAACAGCCAGCGTGTCACCGAGCTGGCCAATGCGATCGAGAATGTCCAGCATCCGCAGGAATTCTACAGCCAGACCGGCCGCTCCGACTTCCACTATGCCAGCCAGAACCCGGTTTTCGGCCTGACCATCCAGAAGCTCGAACTGGCGCATCAGGGCGAGGACGCGACGCCCTTTCTCAGCGCCGCCAATCTGCGCTTCCGGCGCGGCGAATGGACTTTCCTGAAAGGCGAGTCCGGTTGCGGCAAGACCTCGCTGATCAAGGCGATCAACGGCCTGTGGCCCTATGGCCGCGGCACCATCGTCTTCCCAGAGGGCGTCAAGAGTTTCTATGCCGCCCAGGAGGTCAAGCTGCAGCCTGTGTCGCTGAAGCAACTGGTCTGCCTGCCCGGCTCCGAGCACGACCATGGCGATGCGCAGGTGGCGTCGGCGCTGCACAAGGCGGGGCTCGGCGACTTTATCGAGCACATGGCCGACGAAAGCCGCGAAGGCAAAAGCTGGGACCAGGTTCTGTCGGGCGGCCAGAAACAGAAGCTGGTGGTGGCCCGCATCGTGCTGCAGCAGCCGGGATTGCTGTTCCTCGACGAGGCGACCGGCGCGCTCGACCCCGATGGCAAGGTCGCCTTCCACCAGGCCATCAAGGACAACTGCCCCGATGTCACGGTGATCTCCGTCATGCACGAGGCGGTGGCGCCGAGATCGATGACGGGCAGCGAATTCTATCACAGCATCGTCGCGATCGCCGACGGCGTCGCCACCAAGAAGCCGCTGGTTCCGACCCTGCCCGCCGAACTCACCACCATTCTGGTGCAGCCAAGGCCGGTCCCAAGGCCGGTCGAAGACAAGTGGCTGCGCTTCTCGCGCCGGCTGAAGCAGAAATAACGGTTATTCCACCCCGGTCTGCCTGGTCGAACGGCGGCCGGTGATCACAGTCTCGCGATCTTGCCCGCTCGTCGGCATTTTCCCTCCTCACCGCGATTGACACGGCGAGGCGCGCTCCTATGTTGCGCCCGCTTGCAGACAATCAAACGCGAACCCGCAAGCGGAAAGGTCACCGCGCCATGCCTGGCGACAGTCACAGTCGAACGCAACAGCCGTCCGCCCTGACGTGACCTCACATGGTTCATGTCCTGCCGGACGGCAAGGAGTGAGCCATGAACGAATTTACCACGGTGGCAAGCGACGAGGCCGTCGCGATTGCCCGTATCCTAGCCAACGATCACGTCGCCGACATTGTCGAGGCCCTGAACAGGGAGCCTCGAGAGACCGCGACGGAACTGCTCTGTGAAGTGACGTTCGAACGTCTGGTCGAGATCTTCGATCAGCCGGAACTCGACGGCGCGTCGGAACGCATGGAGGCGCTGCCGCGCGCCAAGGCGGGCAAGCTGCTCACCGCCATGTCGGTCGACCGGGCAGCCGACATCCTGCGCGAGCTGGAAGAGCCGGCGCGTTCCGAGCTGCTTGGCGGACTTGCGCCGCCGCTGCGCGCAACGCTGCTCTCCATCCTCGGCTATCCCGAAGGCAGTGCCGCATCGATCATGACGACGGAGTTCGTCAGCGTGCCCTCGGACTGGAGCGTCGGGCAAACGCTCGACTACATCCGCAAGGTGGAGCGGACGCGCGAGACCGTCTATGCGATCTATATCGTCGATCCGCAAACGCACCTGCTTGTGCGCTCGACGGGCCTGCGCCGGCTGATCACCGGTGAGCCGGACGATTCGATCATGACGGTGGCGCCGGATCATCTTCCGATGACGGTCGGCCCGCTGACCGATCGCGAAACGCTGGCGCAGACGATCTCCAAATACGATCTGCTCGCCGTTCCGGTCGTCGACCATGGCAAGATCCTCGGCATCGTCACCATCGACGACATCATCGACACGATGATCGCGGAGACGACCGAGGACGTGCACCGTTTCGGCGGCATGGAGGCGCTGGACGAGCCGTACATGAAGATGAGCTTCCTCGCCATGATCAGGAAACGCGGCGGCTGGCTGTGCGCGCTGTTCATCTCGGAGATGCTGACGGCCAACGCCATGCAGAGCTATGAGGGCGAGCTGGAGAAGGCGATCGTGCTGACGCTGTTCATCCCGCTGATCATGAGCTCCGGCGGCAATTCCGGCTCGCAGGCGACCTCGCTGGTCATCCGCGCGCTGGCCTTGCGCGAGATCGGCCTTGGCGACTGGTGGCGGGTGGCGCTGCGCGAGCTGCCCACCGGCCTGGTGCTGGGCGCCATGCTCGGTGTGGTCGGCGTCTGCCGCATCGCGCTCTGGCAGTATATGGGCTTCTACGACTATGGCCCGCACTGGCCGCTGATCGCCACCACGGTGGGTGCTGCACTGGTCGGCATCGTCACCTTCGGTTCGCTGTCGGGGTCGATGCTGCCGTTCGCCTTGAAGCGCATCGGCTTCGACCCGGCCAGCGCATCGGCGCCGTTCGTTGCCACGCTGGTCGATGTCACCGGGCTGGTGATCTATTTCTCGGTGGCGCTGGTGATCCTGCGCGGCACGCTTCTGTAGCAACCATCTCCGCCGTGGCATGACCTTGCCGCGGCGGAGTTCCTCAACCAGGATTTGCCGTCAATCGACCCGCTCGCCGTCCTTCACGCGATAGGTCGGCTTGTACATGGTGACCAGTTCTTCCGCCGCTGTCGGATGCACGGCCATCGTACGGTCGAAATCGTCCTTGGTCAGGCCGGCCTTCAGCGGGATGCCGAGAAGCTGCGCCATCTCGCCGGCGTCCGGCCCCAATATGTGGGCGCCAAGCACTTTCTTCGACGCGCCATCGACCACCAGCTTTATCAGCATCTTCTCGTCGCGCCCGGACAGGGTGTGCCGCATCGGCCGGAATGTGGCGCGGTAGATCTCGATGTCGGAAAAGCGTTTGACGGCGTCGTCCTCCGACAGGCCGACAGTGCCGATCTCGGGCTGTGAAAAGACGGCGGTCGCGATCGTCTCGTGATCGGGAGCGGTCGGATTTCCCTTGAAGGCGGTTTCGATGAAGCACATCGCCTCATGGATCGCCACCGGCGTCAACTGCACGCGGTTGGTGACGTCGCCGATTGCCCAGATGTTGTCGACATTGGTGCGGGAATATTGGTCGACGGCGATGGCGCCGGTCTTGGTCATCTCCAGTCCGATGCCTTCCAGGCCCATATTCTCGGTGTTGGGAATGCGGCCGATGGCCAGCATCACCTGGTCGACGGTCAGCACCTCGCCGCCGCTGACCAGCGCGTCGAGCCGGCCGTCCGGCCGCTTGCGGATCCATTCGGACACGGAATGGCAAAGGATCCTTATCCCCTTCTTTTCCATGGTTTCGTGCAGCATGCGCCGCAGGTCCATGTCGAACCGGCTGAGGAT
>NZ_RZPB01000324.1:0-6605 GCF_003998535.1 Mesorhizobium sp. M7A.F.Ca.AU.002.02.1.1
ATCTGCACGAGATTGTCGATCTTGGTGCCCTGGCCGATGATCGTATCGGACATGGCGCCGCGATCGACGGTGGTGTTGGAGCCGATCTCGACGTCGTCCTGGATAACGACACGGCCGATCTGCGGCACGCGCTCAGGACCCTTGGCCCCGCCGACGAAGCCAAAACCATCCTGGCCTATCCTGGCGCCGCCATGAATGATGACGCGATTGCCGATCAAGGCATACTGGATGCTGGCGCCCGGACCGACATAGCCGTCGCGGCCGATCTGGCAGGATTGTCCGATGACCGCATTTGGGGCGATGACGGTGCCGCTGCCGATCGAAGCACCTGGCCCGACAACCGCGCCGGCCTCGATGACGGCACCGGCTTCGACATGGGCGGTCGCATCGACGTGAGCGTGCGGCGAGACGCCGGTTTCGCTGGTCATTGGCCCTGGTGTCGCCGCCCTCGGAAACAGCAGACGCCCGATCAGCGCGAAGGCCTGTTGTGGACGCGGATGAATGAGAACGGCAACGCTTGCCGGCGCCTTGCCGGCAAATTCCGCCGGGCACAGCACCGCGGCAGCCCGCAGCGACGGCATCAGCGCGGAATTACGCTTGCCGTCGACAAAGACGAGCGCGTTCTCGCCGCCCTCGCTGGCCGGCGCGAGTGCTTCGATCAAAATATTGGAGTGGCCGGAATCGACAAGCACCGAGCCGGTCAGATTCGCGACTTCGCCCGCCGTATACCGGCGTGATGGCGCGAAGAACACCGGATCGGTCATTCCAGAAGCTATATCCAGCTAGGTCGGAACATTTCTCCCGGACCCTGAAGACCCGGGAGCATCGTTGGCCGCCGATCAGAAGCGGGTCGATATGCCGAAGTTGAATTCCTGCACGTCGTCGCGCGCTTCCTTCTTGACCGGGATCGCATAGTCGATACGAATCGGACCGAACGGCGACGCCCACATCAGACCAACGCCGACAGAGGCACGCAGCTGCATGTCCGTTGACTCCTGAGCAACGCTCGTAACCTTGCTGCCATAGAGAGTCGCCGCGTCAGCAAACACAGCTCCGCGAAGGCCGAAGCTTTCCGGAACGACTGGCAGCGGGAACTGGGCTTCAGCAGAAGCATTGAAGTAGGTCGTACCGCCGAGATGGTCACCCGTGAGAGGATCCACAGGCCCGATACCGCCATAGGCGAAGCCACGGATCATGCGGTCCGTGCTCTGGAACTGATCGAAGATACGCAGGCCGTCACTGCCATAACCCTCGACATGGCCGGCGCCGCCCGAAATAAGGCCGACAAGATCAAGCGACTCGGACAACGTCTGATAGACGCTGCCGCGTCCCGTGATCTTCACGAACTTGGCATCGCCGCCAAGACCGGCCACTTCGACGGTTGTGTTGGCATAGATACCCTCATGCGGGTTCTTCATGTCGTCGATGGTGTTGTAGACCAGCCCGAGACTGACCGACGACTTGATCCAAGGGCTCTGATCGATGCCATCAAGGATTGCAGTTGAGATATTGCAAGGGCTGCCAGGAATATAAACCCCATCGGTCAAGCAACCATCGTCAACTTTATATTTTTCCTGCGATATGTTGTACGCCAACTGGGTCGTGATGCTGTCGGTGATCGGCAGGCCGAAACGGATCGTCGCGCCCGTGGTATCGCTGTCATAGTTGTTGTTGTATTCCCGCGTCGACTTATAGATGTCGAAACCGGCGGCGATGCGCCGTCCGAGGAAATAAGGCTCGGTGAAGGACAGGCTGTAGTCGCGTGAATTCTTGCCGCCGCCCGCAGACAGCTTGATGAACTGACCGCGACCGAGGAAGTTGCGCTCGGTCACCGAGCCTTCGACCGACGGACCGGCCGTGTCGCCACCGGTCGAATAACCAGCGCCCACCGAGAACTCACCGGTCGATTTCTCAACCACGTCGACCACCAGAACGACCTGGTCGGGCTGCGAGCCAGGCACGGTCGAGATGTCGACTTTCTCAAAGTAGTTCAAGTTTTCCAGGCGCTTCTTCGCGCGCTGGATGAGCACCTGGTTGAAGGCGTCGCCTTCGCTGACGTCGAACTCCCGGCGAATGACATAGTCACGCGTGCGATCGTTGCCGCGGATCTCGATGCGCTCGATATAGGCCTTGGTGCCCTGGTCGATCGTGTAGACGACCGAAATGGTGTGGTTCTCGAAATTGCGGTCGCCGCGCGGCGTGACCTGCGCGAAGGCATAGCCGGAACCGGCCACCTTCTCGGTCAGCGCGATGATGGAATCCTCGACGTTCTTGGCGTTGTAGACGTCACCCTTGTGCGTCTCGATCACCGATTCCAGCGACTTGCCGTCGACTTCAGGGATCGTGCTCTCGACGCTGACATCGCCGAACGTGTAGCGGTCGCCTTCCTGGACGGTGATGGTGACCGTGTACTTGTTCGTCGCGCTGTCGAGCTCGCCGACGGCGGACACGACCTGGAAGTCGGCATAGCCGTGATTGTAGTAGAAGCGGCGCAGCAGCTCCTGGTCCGCGCGCAGCTTGTCATCGTCGTAGACGTCGTCGCGCAGGATGAAGGAAACCCAGGACGAACGCTTGGTGTTGATGATATCCGACAGGCGGCGGCTGGAATAGGCGCTGTTGCCGACGAAATTGATCGCCGCGATCTGCGTGCGATCGCCTTCGGCAATGTTGAAGACCACATTCACGCGATTGTCGCCAAGCTGCATGACCTGCGTGGTCACGGTCACGTCGTCGCGACCAATGCGCCTGTAGGCAGCCTTGACCGACTCCACGTCGGCATCGAGCGTCGCCTGCGAGAACGTTCCGCGTGGCTTCAGCTGCACCGCCGCCGCGAGCGCATTGTCCTTGAGTTTCTTGTTGTTCTGGAACAGCACCTGGTTGACAACCTGATACTCGGCAACCTTGACCACCAGCGTCGAGCCGACCTGGTTGATCTGCACATCCGAAAACAGGCCGGTGCCAAACAGTGCCTTGACCGCACCGTCGATATCGGAACTGGAGAAAGCCTTGCCCGGCTTGATGGTGATGTAATTGCGGATGGTCTCAGCGTCGATACGCTGGTTGCCGCTTACTTCGACTCTGCTGACGACAGCGGCTTCAGCCGCCGATGTGGCAACGAACTGCACTGCGAGCGCGCCTGGCACGACCATGGCCGCGGACAGGGTCACCGCGGACGCGGCGCTTAGAAACTTGGATGCTGCCTTCATCGGGCTTAATAACCTTTTCTCGTAGTCCCCACGGCGAGAAAACCGGACGTGCGGTAATTTCCCCTACCGTATTAACCGGATTTTCCCTACACGCAAGGCTTCTGGTTAATTTGTATTTACTTAACCCTGCGGCGTGGCTTTCGCGTCACTCATATCCCCTTGCATGGTAAACGGCGTCTCAACATCGTCCATGCAGAAGCCAAATTTCTTCATGATTTCAGCACCCAAACAGATCGTTCCAAAAAACGAACCCCATGAAGCACAGCACCAGAAGCAACCCGGCCCGATAGGCCATTTCCATCATCCGTTCCGACACCGGACGGCGAATGACAGCCTCCACCCCGTAGAACAAGAGGTGACCGCCGTCGAGAGGGGGAATCGGCAAAAGGTTCAGAATTCCGATGCCAACGGATAGCAGTGCAACCAGTTGCACGAGCCATTCGAATCCCAGTTTCGCAGCCCTGCCCGCCATGTCGGCGATCTTCACCGGACCGCCCAACTGACATTTGTCTTCGCGCCCGACAACAAAGCGCTGCAGGAACTGGCCGGTGCGCTGGATGACGTGACCGGTTTCCTCGACCGCCGCCGCGACAGCTCCAACAGGCGTGTAGGTGATGAGCCGTGGCTGGCCGAGTTCCTTGTTGTTGACGACACCGATTACAGCGACCTTGACCTTGTTGCCGAGCGCGTCTTCCTGTTCCATCAGCCGCGGTGCCGCGGTCACAGTGACCTCCCGGCCGTCGCGCAGCATGACGAAAGTGATTGCGTCGTCCGCACGGCCCGAGACCAGGCGTTGGACGTCGCCAAAGGTTTCGACCTTGTTGCCGTCGACGCTGACGAATCGGTCGCCGGGAAGGATGCCGGCCTTCGCCGCCGGGCTGTCGGCGGTCACCTCGGCCACCATGGGCTCGGCGACATAACGGCCATAGGCGGTGAACAGCACGGAAAAGACGACGATCGTCAGCAGGAAATTGAACAGCGGCCCGGCCACCACCGTTGCCGCGCGCTTCCAGATCGGCTGCGTGTGGAAGGCGACCTTGCGCTCTTCCTCGGTCAGCGTTTCAATTTCTTCCGACGTGGGCTGGCTCGATGTGGCGTTCATGTCGCCGACGAATTTGACATAGCCGCCAAGCGGTATCGCACACAGTTTCCAGCGCGTGCCGTGGCTGTCGTTGAAGCCGAAGAGTTCCGGGCCGAAGCCGATCGAGAAGGCCCTGACGCCGATGCCGCACCAGCGCCCGACAAGGTAATGGCCCATTTCGTGGACGAACACGACCACGGTCAGCACGAAGAGGAATGGCACCAGCGTGCCGAGGACAAAGCCTTGTGTGCTGAAAAGCGCGTGAAGAATCTCGTTCAAGACAAACCCTCAAATTCTTCCACGGCGCAGACTGCGCCGTGACTGTGACACCAATCCGGGCGAATCCAAGGCGCATCGCGCAAAGGACCTGAAATGACACCACTCAAACGGGAAACAGACCCTGCGCCGGATGATCGGCGTTCGCCGAAATCCAGCCGATGACGTATAGGGCGAATGCGGCTGCGACAAGCCCATCGACACGATCCATGACGCCGCCATGGCCCGGGATGAGCGCGCCTGAGTCCTTGCGGCCATGGCGGCGCTTGACCCAGGATTCAAACAGGTCGCCTGCCTGCGAGACAATCGACAGCACGAGCGCCACCAGGCCGAGCAATGCCAGATTGCCGACACCGGCAGCTACGGCGAGGACCAGCCCGGCGACGACGCCGCCGAGCGCACCGCCGAGCGCGCCGCTGCGCGTCTTGCCGGGCGAGATAGAGGGCGCCAGTTTCGGCCCCCCAACGGCACGGCCAACGAAATAGGCAAGGATATCGGTGGCCCAGACGACCGCAAACAGGAACAGGATGGCAATGAGGCCCGAACGATCGCCATCGCGCAGCAAGGCGAGCGACAGGCCTGAAACCGCGGCATAGGCGAGGCCGCTCGCATCCCATTGTCCGGTCTTGCGAAGCGAGGCGGCTATCGCCGTTGCGGCAACAATGGCCGCCACAAGCGGTAGCAGCCAGGAGGCGGCCAGGCCGCCGATCAAGGCGCCAACGAAGACGACCAGCAATGCTTCCGGCAGGAAACCCAGGCCCGTGACCCCGGTCGGGCGCGACATGCGGGTCCATTCATAGAAGATCGCCGCCGATATCACGGCGCACAGCAGCCGGAACGGCAGACCGCCGATCCAGGTCAGACCGAGAGTGATGATGGCGAGCACGATCGCCGAAACGACACGCAGCTGGAGATTGCTCATCCCGCGGCCGGTCGCGAAGCGACGTCCTGGCCTCCAAGTCCGCCGAAACGGCGTTCGCGGCCAGCAAACTCACGCAAGGCCTCGGCAAGGTGTTCGCGGCTGAAGTCGGGCCAGTAGCAAGGCAGGAAGACAAGCTCGCTATAGGCGGCCTGCCACAGGAGGAAATTCGACAGCCGAAGCTCGCCGCTGGTGCGAATGACCAGTTCCGGGTCGGGAATGCCTTGCGTATCAAGCGCAACGGCAAAGCTTTCGGCAGATATCGCCTCGGCGTCGAGTTCGCCACGCGCCACGGCCAAAGCGAGCTTTTGCGCCGTGCGAACGATCTCGTCGCGTCCGCCATAGTTGAAGGCGATCACCAGCGTCAGAGATTCATTTGCGGCAGTCAGCGTTTCGGCCTCGTCGAGCAGTCCCCTGATATCGGGCTGCAGCCCTGCCCGGTCGCCGATGATTCTAACCCGCACACCGCTCTGGTGCAGTTCGGCAAGGTCACGGCGGATGAACATTTTCAGAAGGCCCATCAGGTCGCTGACCTCGGATTTCGGCCGCGACCAGTTCTCCGACGAGAAAGCGTAGACGGTCAGGTAGGAGATGCCGAGTCCGGGTGCTGCGCGCACCGTCTTGCGCAGCGCCTCGACGCCGGCACGATGGCCCGCAAGACGAGGCAAGCCGCGCGCCTTGGCCCAGCGTCCGTTTCCGTCCATGATGATCGCGACATGCGCGGGCGTTGCCATGTTCTCGCTTTCGGGTCAGCCGGAGGCCAAGACCCTAAACCTGCATGATTTCAGCTTCCTTATCGGAAAGCAGGTGGTCGATGGTGCTGATCGTCTCGTCGGTAAGTTTCTGAACCTGGTCCGAGCGCTTGCGCTGATCGTCCTCGCTGATGTCGCCGTCCTTCTCCGCCTTCTTCAGGAAGTCCATGCCGTCGCGGCGCACATGGCGCGCGGCGACCCGGGCGTTCTCGGCGTAGGTGTGCGAGATCTTGACCAGTTCCTTGCGTCGCTGTTCGTTGAGTTCGGGAAGCGGAATCCTGAGGTTGGTGCCGTCCACGATCGGGTTGAAACCCAGATTGGATTCGCGGATCGCGCGGTCGACCGCGCCGACCATCGACTTGTCCCATACC
>NZ_RZPB01000325.1:0-6600 GCF_003998535.1 Mesorhizobium sp. M7A.F.Ca.AU.002.02.1.1
GTCTCGAATTTCCGGATCTGCGACCGGTGCTTCTTGCGTTTGCGTTTGCCACTGGCGCGAGAAAGCAGCGCATCGAAGCCGCCGGCGAGATCGACGGCCAGCGACAGATTGGGGCTGGAAAAATGGTCAAGCGATGCGAGCGGATTGGCGACGCCGTCGAGATCGGGCAGCAACCGCTCGAGCGCGACCAGATCGATGTCCGGGCGTGCCTCGGCGATGGCCGCCAGCACCGATCGGAGGGCCGGCATATCCACCTTGGCCAGCCAGTTCGGGTCCGCGGCGACGAAGTTGCCGTTGGCGTGGCGCCCACCCATGAAGCGGGCGATCCGGAACGGCCCCTTCGAGGCAACCTCCAGCGCCAGCGAAAAAACCGGTTTGCCCTCGGCACTCAGCGTCGCGACGAGCAGGTCCGGTCGTGTCTCGGCCGCCCAGTTCAGGATCCAGGCAGCACTCTGCGCCGGACCAAACAGAGCCGAGCGGCAGAACTCGGCATAGGCCGCCAGTCCGTCCGTGGACGCCACCGAGATCGACAGGCCGGCACGGTCCCGTGGCAAGGCGCGCGACGATGCCTCGGTTGCCGCAAGCCGATTGCCGTCAAATGACGCAGTTGCGTCAACCATACCTCAATCCTTAGGGCGTATTGGTCGCGATTTGGGGGTTCGCATAGGCGCATTCCGTGCTTGGATCAGCCTAGGCGCAAAAGGTGAATGAATGATCGACGGCGGGGAGGCAATCCGGAAACTGGCGCTGAACGTCGCCCGCTATACCGGCCTTGCACCGCTGGCCAAGCCGTTCATCGGCGGCATTGGCGCCATCCTGATGCTGCACCGTGTTACCGCGACGCCGGAAAAGCCGGACGGCGTCAACCGGCATCTGAATATCGCGCCCGGGTTCCTCGATGCCATGATCGCCGACATGAAGGCGCATGGCTATGCCTTCGTCTCCATGGACGAAGCCGTCGAGCGCATCAAGGCGGGCGGCAAAGGCGGTCAGTTTGCCACGATCACCGCCGACGATGCCTATCGCGACAATATGGTCGAGGCGCTGCCGGTGCTGGAGAAGCACGGCGCGCCGATCACCATCTATGTCGCGCCCGGGCTGATCAACGGCACAGCCGACCTGTGGTGGGACGTTGTCGAGGACATCGTCAACGCGCGCGATACCTTGACGCTGACGCGGCCGAAGGGTCCGCTGACGATCGATTGCTCGACCCCCGCGAAGAAGCTGCAGGCCAATGCACGCCTGCACGCCTATCTCACCTCCGAAATCCGCGAGAAGGACCTGCAGGCGGTGTTGCGCGATCTGGCTCGCGCAAATGGCATCGACGCCGACGGTCCGCGCCTGCGCACATTGATGAACTGGGACGAAATCCGCCGCATCGCCGCGCATCCGCTGGTGACGATCGGCGCCCATACGATCAACCACAGCAATCTGAAGCGGCTCTCCGAAGCCGATGCCCGGCACGAGATCGGCGCCGTGCGCGCCATGTTGCTGGCCGAACTGGGCGAAGAGCCCCGCCATTTCGCTTACCCCTATGGCTATGCGAGTGCCGTAGGCTGTCGCGAAGTCGGCTTTGCCCGTGACGCAGGCTACACCTCTGCCGTGACGACGCGCCACGGCGTGCTGCGCGCCGAACATGCCGGGTTCCTGCAGGCTTTGCCGCGGATTTCCGTCAACGGCCGCTATCAGAGCCTCGCCCATATTCGCACCATGCTGTCGGGCGTGACGACGCCGCTCGCCAATGCCGGCAAGATGGTCGTCACCATCTGACGCTGGCGGTTTCGCCTAGCGCTTGGCCCTCGGCTCCAGCATCAGCCATTTGATGATGCCCATTGCCGGCAGCACCCAGACCAGGCCGCTGAGCAGGAAGAACAGGAAATGCACCCACGGACCCGACTCCGACAGCCGGGCGACCGCGAAGATCGATGCGACCAGCGCATAGATGATGACCAGCGCCACCAGCAGAAACATTCCGATCAGCTTTTTCAGGCGCAGGGGCATGGTTGGTCTCCTGATCGAGCATGCCGGAATTTGCACAGGCGGCCTGGCAGGCTCAAGGGGTAACGGCCTCGCATAGGCCTTGAGGCGAGACTGCGCAACCGGTGAGACGCGGCGCGACGGCGTGCCGCGCCGGATGGTCTTGCCAGCACGGGTGCGATGGTCCACCAATCCGCCAAATCAACCTGCCGGGACAAGATCATGGCTGCCATATCAGCTGCCGCGCCATACGTCGCCCGCGACCGCGACCTGCATAACCGGGCGCTGCTGCGCGCCTGGCTCTATGTGGTGCTTCTGGTGCTGTTTGCGCTGGTGCTGGTCGGCGGCGCCACCAGGCTCACCGATTCCGGCCTGTCGATTACGCAGTGGAAGCCGATCCATGGCGTGATCCCGCCGCTCAACGATGCCGAGTGGCAAGAGGAATTCCAGCTCTACCAGCAGATCCCGCAATATGCCGAGCTCAACAAGGGCATGGGCATCGAAGCGTTCAAATCGATCTTCTGGTGGGAATGGGCGCATCGCATCCTGGCGCGCAGCGTCGGCCTGGTCTTCGCCTTGCCGCTGCTGTTTTTCTGGGCAACGCGCCGCATCGAGCGCGGCCTGGGTCGGAAACTCGTGGGCATTCTGCTGCTTGGCGGCCTGCAAGGCGCCATCGGCTGGTGGATGGTGGCCTCTGGCCTGGTCGACCGGGTCTCCGTCAGCCAGTACCGCCTGGCGACCCACCTGACCCTTGCCGCACTGATCTTCACCGCCACCATGGTGGTCGCGCGCGGGTTGGCGCCGCATTCCGAGCCTGCCGCCGATAGGTCGACGCAGAGGCTGGCCGGCTTCATCGTGCTGCTGGCGCTGATCCAGATCTATCTCGGCGGCCTGGTCGCCGGGCTCGATGCGGGTCTGAGCTACAACACCTGGCCGCTGATGGACGGCAAGATCATTCCCGGCGATCTGCTGATCCTCGAGCCGGCATGGCGCAACTTCTTCGAGAGCCCGAAGACGGTGCAGTTCGTCCATCGGCTTGGCGCTTACACGGTATTCGTCGTGGCCTTGTGGCACATGATCGCCACGCGCCGGCGGCTGCCAGGCTCGACGCATGCGCGCCGCGCGACGCTGCTGTTTCTACTGGTGCTGGTGCAGGCCTCGATCGGCGTCGGCACGCTGCTCATGCATGTGCCGTTGCATATGGCGCTGACCCATCAGGGATTTGCGCTGATCGTGCTGGGCTTTGCAGCAGCCCATTGGCGCGGCACCAAGGGCGCCTATCCCTTGCCGACGGGAATAGCGCTCAGGGGCTGATCCCGAGCCGATCTACTGGGTCGGATCAGAAGCTTGCCCGCACCGCCCGGATCGCCTTGACGATCGACAATTCGCGATTCTCCTCGACCGCATTGTCGTCCTCGTGATGCCAGGACGCCGACAGGCATCCATAGGCAATGGCATGATCGAGGATAGCGGTCGGTGTCTGGCTCAGTGTTCTGGCAAAGATCTCGGCCATATCAGCGATCCGCTTCGGATCGAGGCAGAGATCGTCCCGGTCGAGCGGGTTGTAGAACATGTTCGCCGCGTCGAAGCCGGGATCGCCGAGCACGCCCTTCGGATCGATCGCCAGCCAGCCGCGCGGCCCGTGCAGGATGTTTTCGTGATGCAGATCGCCATGCAGGGGCCTGGTCGTGCGGATCGGCCAGCAGCCGCTCGGCGATGACGGCTGCCTCGACATAGAGGCTGTCAAGGCCGGCGTCGCGATCGGTATTCGCCTTGTCGAACAGGCTGGCGAAGCGTTCCCGGAGCGGCTGAAGCTCGGGCGGGTAGGGGGCTTTCCCCCGTGAAAACAGTTTTGCCATCAGCTCCGCCGCGATTGCGGTCGCGGCAAAGTCGCCCTGTTCGTCGAGAACCTGCTGCAGCAGGGTTTCACCGGCATATTCGAGCAGCATGCTGTGGCCGTCGCGGCCGAGCAGACGCACCGCGCCTTCGCCGCGCCGCCAGGCGAGATAGTGCTCTCCGCGCAACTCGTCGGCGACGTCATCGAAAGGCTTCAGCGCCTTGACGATCGCCGGCGATCCGTCTTCGCGCAAAACCTTCCAGATGCGGCTCGAAAAGGTCTCGGCAACGAGTTCGGGCGCGCTGACTTTCCAGCGCGCCGGAAAGGCTGGCGTGTCCATCAGAGGCCGAGCATCAGATCCATGTTCTGGACGGCGGCACCCGAGGCGCCCTTGCCGAGATTGTCGTAGACCGCCAGCAGCAGGGCCTGCGCCCGTTTGTCGTTGGCGAAGACATAGACCTTCATCCGGTTGGTGCCGTTGTAGATCTCCGGATCGATCTCCGGCATGCGCTCCGAATGCGCATAGGGCGCCACCTCGACCACACCGCCCTTGATGGCGGCGAAATGGTCGGCAATCGCCGCATGCAGCTCCGCACCGGTCGGCACATGGTCGAGGCCGCCGAGTTGCAATGGCACCACGGTGATCATGCCTTGCGCGAAATTGCCGACCGCCGGCTGCATGATCGGATCATGCGACAGCCTTGCATAGGCCCTCAATTCCGGCACGTGCTTGTGCTGCAGGGTGAGGCCGTAAGGCAGGAATTCCGAGGCGTCCTCGCCCTTGGCGACGTAGTCCTCGATCATCGGCCGTCCGCCGCCGGAATAGCCCGAAATGCCGTTGACGGTGATCGGAAAATCGGCCGGCAGCAGGCCTGCTGTGACCAGCGGCCGCAGCGTCGCGATCGGTCCCTGCGGCCAGCAGCCTGGGTTGGCGACGCGCTTTGCCGAGGCAATCGCCTTTGCCTGGTCCTTGTCCATCTCGGCGAAACCATACGCCCAGCCCTCCGCCACGCGATGCGCGGTCGACGCATCGATGACCCTGGTGGTGTCGTTGGCGATCAGCGAGACGCTTTCCTTCGCCGCGTCGTCGGGCAGGCACAGGATAGCGACATCGGCGGCATTGAGGAACTCGGCACGTGCCGCCGTTTCCTTGCGACGCTCGGTGGGGATGGAAATGATCTCCAGATCACCGCGCTCGGCAAGCAGCGCCCTGATCTGCAGGCCGGTGGTGCCGTGTTCGCCGTCGATGAAGATTTTCGGTTTCATGGGTTGTTCAAATTCCCTGAGTTTTCAAGACTATATGCCCTGACCCTGAATCACTGCGGCACCATTGTGATTGCCGTTGTTCAGCTCTTCAAGCCGGGCTTTCCGTTCAGCAAGCAGACCGAGATATTGCATGGCCACCATCGAGCCGGCGATTGCCGTTATATCGGCGTGATCATAGGCCGGCGCAACCTCTACGACATCGGCGCCGACAATATCGATCTGGTTGAGCTGGCGCAGAGTCGACAGGATCTTGGCCGAGGACGGGCCGCCGGCAACCGGCGTGCCTGTGCCGGGCGCATAGGCCGGATCGAGGCAGTCGATGTCGAAGGTGAGATAGGTCTTCTTGCCGCCGGTGCGGTCGACAATGGCGTAGGCAATGTCGGACGCCCGCATCTCCTCGATTTCATGGCCATGGAGGATCTTGATGCCGAACGTGTCGGGCGCATGGGTGCGGATGCCGATCTGGATCGACCGGTCGGGATCGATGATGCCTTCCTTGACGGCGCGACCGACGAAGGAGCCGTGGTCGATGCGCTTGCCGTCGTCCGGCCAGGTGTCCTGGTGGGCGTCGAACTGCACCAAAGCGAGCGGACCATGGATGGCGGCATGCGCCTTGAGCAGTGGCCAGGTGACGAAATGATCGCCGCCGAGCGTCAACAGGAAGGCGCCTGATTTGAGGATCTTCGCCGCTTCGCGCTCGATCGTGCCGGGCGTCTTCTGATGGTTGCCCGAATCGAGCAGGCAATCGCCATAGTCGACGACCGCCAGATGCTCGAACAGATCGCGTGAAAAGGGATATTGCGGGTCGTTGTCGAGGATCGCCGAGGCACGGCGGATCGCCTGCGGCCCGAAGCGGGCGCCAGGCCGGTTGGTGACGGCGGCATCGAAGGGAATACCCCACACCACCGCATCCGCGCCCTTCACGTCCTTGGTGTATTTGCGCCGCATGAACGACAGCGCGCCGGAATAGGTCGGCTCGAACGCGGCGCCCGTTTTGGAACGGGCGGTGAAGGCGTTGTCGATGGTGTGGTTCGCCATTACGGATCCTCGTTTTTCATCGGGTTGCAACAACTACAGAACCGGCACGGAAGATGCCAGTCATAGCTTGGCGAGACGGAATGGCGCTGCCCGAGTGCCACGGCAAGACAGGATTGTATCATCATGACGCAGACCGCGTTTCTCAACCCCACCCGTGCCGCGGCGTCGACCCACACCGGCACGGTCGCCGGCGAACGCTTCCTGGTCCTCGATTCGTGGCGCGGCATCTGCGCGCTTCTGGTGGCGCTGTTTCACTTTCCTACCGGTTCGACGATTTCGCAAAGCGCCTTCATCGGTTCGTCCTACCTGTTCGTCGATTTCTTCTTCGTCCTTTCCGGCTTCGTCATCGCCAGCAGCTACGGCGATCGGCTCAACCAACCGGGACAGGTCGCGCGTTTCGCCCTGGTCCGTTTCGGCCGCATCTACCCGCTGCATCTGCTCATGCTTGCCGCCTTCGCCGGTTTCGAGCTGCTGCGGCTGAT
>NZ_RZPB01000326.1:0-6572 GCF_003998535.1 Mesorhizobium sp. M7A.F.Ca.AU.002.02.1.1
TTCCAGGCCATAGAGCCCGGCGGCGCGCAGCTTCAAAGGCTGAAACAGATGATCGACAGCCGCGACGGAACGGCCTGTTATGAAGGCCAATGCCCCGTTCAGCTTGCGATCCAGGCCTTGCAGCAAGGAGCGGAGCTCGTCGCTGACCGAGACGGCGTCCGGGTGTTCGGCATGTTCCAGCAGGGTGCCGTCGATGTCGAGGAACAACGCCCATTCGCCGGTCAGCACAGTGTGCGGTTTCTCCATGACGGCCTGCGGCTTGTGCAGGGTCTCGCCAACAATATTTTGCAGCGCATCGCTCATGACATCGCCACCCGTCTGCGCTCAAAAATGGAGACGACATTGTCGACGCTGGGCGGCGGGTCGCTGACGGCACCGGTCACCCGATCGAGGTCCCCGCGCTTGCGCAAACGTGCCGCATCCAGAAGCATGCTGCCGGCCCAGCGATAGACATTGTTGTTGCGGATTGTCTCGCGCATGGGGCGCATGCGCTCGCGCTGTTCTTCGGGCGACATGGTCAGTGCCTGCAACAGCGCTCCGCTCATCATGGCGGCATCGTAAGGGTTGACGATAAGCGCCTCCAGCAATTCACGCGAGGCGCCGGCGAATGTGCTGAGCATCAAAACGCCCTGCTCGTCGTCGCGCGCGGCGACGAATTCCTTTGCGACGAGGTTCATGCCGTCATGCAGGCTGGTGACCATGCATATGTCGGCGGCCCGATAGATCTCGTAGACCTGTTCTTGCGAGTGATGTTCGGCCACCATGATCACCGGCCTGTAGCCCTCGCTGCCATAACGCCGGTTGAGCTCTTCGGCATAACGGTGGCACTCGTCATGGAGCAGCTTGTAGGCAGGCAGCGTGCCGCGGCTGGGTGCCGCGATCTGCAGGAAGACCAGTTTTCCGATCCACTCAGGCTGTCGCTTGAACAATTCGTTCAAAGCGTGAAACCGATCGAGAATGCCCTTGGTATAATCGAGGCGCTCGACCCCGACGGCCAGCTTCACATCCGCTTTAAGGCCGAACCTCTCGCGCATGCGAGCGCGGCAATCGTCGACAGCGGGAAGTTTCGCCAGCAGGTCCGCCGGCCATTCTATCGAGATCGGATAGGCGTGCACCAATGTGGTCCGTCCGCCGTAGGAGATGGCCGCATCGGCCCGCTCGATGCGGCTTTCCAGGAAGCGATCGACGCTTTCGGTGAAATTGTTGGCATGGAACTGAGTGTGGAAGCCGATGATCGAGCTGCCGAGCAGGCCTTCGAGGATGCGTTCACGCCATGGGCAGATGCTGTACACTTCCGAATTTGGCCACGGGATGTGCCAGAAAGTGATGACGATCGCCTCCGGCAAGCGCTCGCGGATCATGCGCGGCAGCAGCGCGAAATGGTAATCCTGGACCAGCACGATCGGCCGCTCGTTGCGCGCCTCGGCAACCACCGTATCGGCAAACTTCCGGTTGACGGCTTCATAGGCAGCCCAGTCGGAGGCACGAAAAATCGGCCGGGTGAAGGCGATATGGCAAAGCGGCCAAAGGCCCTCATTGGCGAAACCGAGATAATAGCCCTGATGCTCTTCCTCCGTCAGCCAGACCCGGCGCAGCGTGTAGGACGGGTTGCCAGGCGGCACCTGCACGCGATCGTGGTCGTCGACGGTAAGGCGGTCCGCCGTTCCGCCGCCATAGGCGATCCAGGTGCCCGCACAGGCGCGGGTAATGGGCTCGAGCGCCGACACCAGCCCGCTGGCCGGGACGAGCAACTCGACGCCGTCGTCCTTCACATTGTGGATGTACGGCTCGCGATTGGACACCACGATAACCTGCGCATCGGGCAGATCGTCGGCCAGGATCTTGCGCAATGTTTCTGGCGACCAGGTCACCAGCGCGGCATCGGCCGATTGGCCGTTCTTTTCGAACTCCCGTATCACCTTGCGCGCGGCCTCCGCCGCCACATCTTCGCCTGCCGTATGTGGGACGGCAGGAGGATGACGGCGACGGTGCCGCGATATGGAGAGGAATACGGCAAGAGCGGAAAAACCGAGGCTCGCGAAAATCAGAACCCAGAGCAGGTCCGCACCGTAGTTTGTCATTGAACGTCAACTCACCCCGGCCGTCGGCGACCGTTTGTTCGTGTTTCCCGTTTGAAACGGTCCGCCGGCCACGTGGTCGGCGTTCGGACCAGTGTTTTTGCAACGCACAAGGCCTGGATCGGTTCCGCCAATTTTGTTCGGATCATGTTCTTACTATGAGCGGCACCAGCCCTTCATGGCGGTCGGCCAGGAAAGCGACGACCCGGTCGCCGACGCGCTGGAAGGTGAGATCGACGACCCGGTCGCCGACGCCCAGGTGCCGCAGTGTCAGCGTGTCGATGCCGATCGGCAGCCTGGGGCGGCCGACGCGAATCTCACCCTCCCAGCCGTCGATCTCCAGGCCAAGACAGGCCTGCATCAACATGAAAGCGGAGCCCGCCGACCACGCTTGCGGCAGGCAGGCGACGGGATAGGCGATGGGTGCTTCGCCCGGCGCACGTGTAAAACCGCAGAACAGTTCGGGCAGCCGCATGTTGAAATGGACCGCGGATTCGAACGTGCCGCTCATCAGGCGAACCACGCTTTCGCGCTCGCCATAGCGCGCCAGCCCGGCACCGCAAAGGGCGGTATCGTGCGGCCAGATCGAGCCATTGTGGTACGACATCGGATTGAAGAACACGGCATCGTCGGCGAGCGTCCGCAGTCCCCAGCCCGAATGGAAGGAGGCGGAAAGCAGCTGGTCAGCCACCATCTGGGCCCGCGCCGGCTCAGGCAATCCGACAAAGAGCAGATGCCCCGCATTCGAGGTCCGCACCTTGCAGGGCTCGCCGGCACCGTCGATTGCCAGCGCATAGAAGCCGAGATCGTCAAGCCAGAAATCCCGTTCCACGGCAACCCGCATCGCTTCGGCGCGATCATCCCAGTGGTCGGCCCTGTCGTTCTCGCCCCGGCGACGGGCAAGTGCCGCCAGCCCCCGGAAGGCGGCAAAGACGTAGCCCTGCACTTCGACAAGGGCGATCGGGCCCTTGGGAATGCGGCCATCGGCATGGAAGACCGAATCGAAACTGTCCTTCCATCCCTGGTTGGCGAGGCCGGACTCGGCCGCTCGCTGGTAAGTCACGAATCCGGTTTCCCGGCCCGCCTCCTCCGTCCATTCGGCCGCGGCGCACAGCGACGGCCACAGGCCGTCGATGAACGCCATGTCACCGGTACGATCGGCGTAGGCACAGGCAAGGTAGATGTAGAGCGGTGTCGTATCGACGCCACCGTAGTAGCGGCCAAAGGGAAGCTCCCGCAGCGCCACCATTTCGCCCTTGCGGGTCTCGTGCATGATCTTGCCCGGCTGCGAATCGCTGAACGGCGATGTCTCGGTCGCCTGATGCTGGGCCAGAAAGGCCAGCACGCCCCGCGCCAGGCCCGGATTGAGCCACAGCATCTGCAGCGCCGAGATGACGCCGTCGCGGCCGAACGCCGTCGAGAACCAGGGGATGCCGGCATAGGGATAGGGGCCGGTCGCCAGCTCGGTGGTCAGCAGCGCGACATCGGCGCGAGCGCGCTCGACCCAGTCGTTGAAGACACGGCCCGAGCTGCGCACCGTCGCGCCATGGCGACGTTTGGCCCGCATGCCAAAGCGGGCGCGGGCGGCAGCGGCGCGGAACCGGTCGCGGTCGGGCTTGTCGGCCACCTCGGGACCGACCTCGACATAAAGCACCTTCCTGCTGCGCTTGGTCACGGCGATCAGGAAATCGGCACGGTTGGCACTCAGTTGGTCCGGCGCCTGCGAGAACGATATCGCCGAGAGGCGGGCCAGGCCATCGAGCCCATCATAGCGCAGCAGGACCGACGTCGCGTTTGTTTCGGCGGCATGGGCCAGCCCGCGCTTCGGCCGTGTCGAGCCACGCACTTCGAACATGTCGCGGAAATCGGCGGAATAGTGCAGGGAAACGCTGATCGTCGAGTGTTCCCGGCTGTAATTGGAAAGGGTGATGCGTTCAAACAGCCTGTCCTGCCAAAGCAGTCTGACGCGTTCGATGTGAATGGCTCCCTGCGGGATGTCGCGTCCACCGGCGCTCTGTATCGGCAGATTGGTCAAATTGGTGGTGAACAGCACATTGTCCTGGCTGAGCGAGGCGCCGAGCAGAGATGTCTGCCTGCCGCCGACGGTCAGCCGGAACTCGGAAAGAACCCGCGTGTCGTCGCGAAAGAAACCGTCGCCGGCGCCACGTATGTCGCCATAGGCGTCGGCAACGGCGAAGCAATCGCCCTGCTTGAGCGCAAACAACCGATGCGGCTCGCGAGGGGCGGTGGCGTCGAGCGATGCAAGCGCAACCGCAGGATCGAGCTGGCGCTCATCGAGTTGGGCCATTCGTCAAAGATCCCTGTTGTTTCGTTGCCGTGGCTCGAGCACGTCGCTGCTCAAGACGCCTTCGCCGTGCTCGGGACGCCGATCAGGCCCGCATAGGCGGCCAGATAGTCGCCGGCCATTCTTCGGGCGGAGAACCGCTTTTCGAAAACGGCCCTCACCTTTCGCCTGTCGAGTTGCAGCAAGTCCGGCACCGCAGCGACCGCGCTATCCATTGTGTCAGCGATAAAACCGGTGACGCCTTGATCGATGATCTCCGGCAGCGCACCGCAACTCCAGCCGATGACCGGTGTGCCGCAGGCCATTGCCTCGATAGCGGCAAGGCCGAACGGCTCCGGCCAGTCGATCGGGAACAGCAGGCCTGCCGCCTTGCCGAGAAATTCCGCCTTCTGGTTTTCCTCGATCTCACCGACATAGACAACGCGATCGCCATCGATCAAAGGCTCGACCACCTCACGGAAATAGGCGCGATCGTCGTCGCCGATCTTTGCCGCGAGCTTGAGCTTGAGCCCCGAACGCAAGGCGATCTCGATGGCGCGATCCGGGCGCTTGTCGCGTGAGAACCGGCCGAGGAAGGCAAGGTAGGGTTCTTCGGCGGCCGTCTCGAACGTCGGCTCGTAGAGAGCAGTCGGCAATCCGTGATGGATCGTCGCCAACCAGTTGGCGTTGGCAAGGCCCGCCTTCTGGCTGTGCGAAATGGAAATCAGGGGAAAGCGCGGGAACCGTTCATAGGCCGGCGCCAGGTCGACATAATCCAGCCTGCCATGCGGCGTCGTCACCGTCCGCTCCGCAATATCCTCAAAGAAGGAAAAATGCAGGAAGTGGCTGAGGTGGAAGTGGATGACGTCGAACTCCGACGCCCGTTCCCTCACCTGCGCAAGCATCGAAAGATGCGCCGCGATCTCGGATTTGAGCGGACGCGGATCGAGGCGCAACGCGCGTTCCCGGCTGGGTACCAGCTTCGCGGAGGTCTGGCTGTCGCCACTGGCAAACAGCGTCACCTCATGACCCAGATCGACCAGCGCTTCGGTCAGATACGAGACGATGCGCTCGGTGCCGCCATAGAGCCTTGGCGGCACCGATTCATAAAGCGGCGCGACATGGGCGATTTTCATATTTCATCCTGGATGCTGGGCATGCAGGTGTGAAATGCGTCAACGGCTCGATTGGTTCCGATTTTATGGTCGAGCCGTCGGCACCAGAGGCCGCAGTCGGCATGGAACTGTGCGTCAAACGGATTGCGCGATCAGGGTCAGAAAGCCACCGCTCAGGGCAACATTCCCGACGAAGCCATTGATGCGGGACGCACGGTCCGGACCCTGATGGTCCCAGAAATTGTGGAACATCGGCGTGGCGACGATGAGGAACAGCAGCAGCACCGTGGCCGCGAGTGCCGTCCACAATCCTGCGATGACCAGCACACCGGCGGCGACCTGAAGCACGATACCAGTCCACAGTGCCAACCGCGCCTGCGGCACACCGCGCGCGGCCATCAGCTGGGTCAGGAAGGCCGCGTTCTGGATGTTGCGCAGGCCGGCGAAAACGAAGGCGCCGCCGAGCAGCAGGCGAGCGAGAAACAACAAGGTCGAAGGCAAATCCGCAGGCATCAAACTCTCCCCTTTAAAGGTTTAAGGCAGTGGGAGCGCGCTCTCCACGGCGCTCCCAACATGATTGGACAATCAGGCAGCCTTGGCCGCCGGCATCGGATGTATGGCTTGGAACGGGATGCACAGCCGGTTCCAGGTGTTGATCATGCCGAGCGCAACGGACAGCTTGACCAGCTCCTCTTCTGAGAAATGCTCCAGCGTACGTGCATAAAGTTCGTCCGGCACGCCGTTGTTGGCGATCAGGGTGACGGCTTCGGTCCAGGCCAAAGCCGCGCGTTCACGCTCCGAGAACAGCGGCGATTCCTTCCAGGCTGAAACCAGATAGAGCCGCTGCTCGGTCTCGCCGTCGCGCCTGGCCTCGCGGCTGTGCATCTCGACGCAGAACGAGCAGCCATTGATCTGCGAAGCCCTGAGCTTGATCAGGTGCAGCAGGCTCACCTCGAGCCCGCATTCGTCCACCGCCTTGTTGAGCGCCGACACCGCCTTCATGATCTCCGGCGCCTTGGCGAAAAATTGCAGCCTCTGTTTCATCGTCTCGTCCTTTCACGTCTGCTTGGGTTTTGAGGTTTTGGAGTTAACTGG
>NZ_RZPB01000327.1:0-6564 GCF_003998535.1 Mesorhizobium sp. M7A.F.Ca.AU.002.02.1.1
TTTGCGGCGGGCGGCAGGAAATAGAGCAGCACATCGAAGCCCAGATGCGTGCGTTCGCGGACACCGACGGCCGCGCCCAAAAAGATGAACCACCCCATCAAAATCACCGAGAAGGGTTCCGTCCAGCTTGGCGAACTGTTGAGCACATAGCGTGAGAACACCTGCCAGAAGATGATCACCGTCATCAGCGTCAGGCCGATGCCGCTGACCCACAGCGCAAGCCTCGCCAGCCGTGACAGCAGCCGTTCTATTGCCAGCCAGAATGGTTTCATATGCGCGCTTCCCACTGGACGGTGGCGCGCAAGCTCGCGCCACCATTGCCGCGAACGGATTATTTGGTCGCCTGGATGCGCGCGGCGAGATCTTTCAACTCGGGGGTCGAGAGATATTTCTCGTAGACCGGCTTCATCGCATCGATCAGCGGCTGCTTGTCGATCTCACTGACCTTGACGCCGGCTTTCTCGACGATGTCGCGCGACTTCTTCTCCTGCGCGTCCCACAATTCACGCATCTTGACGACGCTGTCCTTGGCCGCCTGCCGCACGATCGCCTGGTCTTCCGGGGCGAGCTTGTCCCAGCTCGCCTTCGACATCACCAGAACCTCGGGCACGATCTGGTGCTGGTCGAGCGTGTAATGCTTGGCGACCTCGAAATGCTTGGCGGATTCGAAGCTCGGCCAGTTGTTCTCGGCGCCGTCGATGACGCCTGTCTGCAAAGCCGAATAGACCTCGCCATAGGCCATCGGCGTGGCGTTGGCGCCCAACGCATTGACCATGTCGACGAACACGTCGGACTGGATGACGCGGAACTTCATGCCCTTCATGTCGGCCATCGAGGTGATGTCCTTCTTGGTGTTGTAGAAGGAGCGTGCCCCGGAATCGTAGAAGGCGAGACCGACAAGGTCGTGAGTCTCAAAGGCTTTCAGGATCTCGTCCCCGATCGGCCCGTCCATGACATGGCGCATATGCTCGACGGAGCGGAACATGTAGGGCAGCGACGGCACCGCGGTTTGCGGAACGATGCCGTTGAACGGCCCCATCGAGACGCGGTTGAGATCGATGACGCCGGTCTGCGTCTGCTCGATCGTGTCCTTCTCCTCGCCGAGCTGCGCCGAATGATAGACCTCGACCGAATAGCGGCCATTGGTGCGCTGCTTGATCAGCTCGCCCATATATTTGACCGCTTCGACGGTTGGATAGCCGTCGGGATGGGTATCGGACGACCGCAGCACGGCTTCGGCGTTGGCGCTGCCGACCAGCAACGAGCCGAAAACGAATGTAACTGCCGTCAATTTCGAAAGATGCAACATGACTTCCTCCCTATGAAAACCAAAACGCCCGGCTCAGAGCCGGTAGGCCTTTTTCGCAAGTGTATAGGCAAGCTCCCGCGCCAGCTCATGCGCCTCGTCCTCGCGCAGCCGATGCTCGGCGACGAGACGCGCCAGGAACGCGCAGTCGACCCGCCGCGCCACATCGTGGCGCGCCGGGATCGAGGGAAAGGCACGGGTGTCGTCGTTGAAGCCGACGGTGTTGTAGAAGCCGGCGGTCTCGGTGGTCATCTCGCGGAAGCGCCGCATGCCTTCCGGGCTGTCGTGGAACCACCAGGCCGGCCCGAGCTTCAGCGCCGGGTAGACACCGGCGAGTGGCGCCAGTTCGCGCGCATAGCTTGTTTCGTCGAGCGTGAAGAGAACGATTGTGAGGTCGCGCTCAAGTCCGACGCAGTCGAGCAGTGGCTTCAGCGCCGTCACATAGTCGGTCCGGGTCGGGATATCGAAACCCTTGTCGCGGCCGAATTTTTGGAAAACAGCCGACGAATGATTGCGCCAGGAGCCGGGATGGATCTGCAGCACCAGCCCGTCGTCGAGGCTCATCTTGGCCATCTCGGTCAGCATCTGGGCGCGGAACAGTTTCCGTTCGCGCTCGTCGTCGGAGCCACGGCGAACGCGATTGAACAGCTCCTGCGCTGCAGCATCCGAAAGATTGGCGGTCTCGGCCGTCGGATGGCCATGGTCGGACGAGGTCGCGCCGAAGCTTTTGAAGAAGGCGCGCCGCTGGCGATGCGCATCGAGATAGCCTGCCCAGCTGCCGGTGTCGCAGCCGGTGATCTCGCCGAGCCGGTCGAGATTGGTTGAAAACCCCTCGAAGTCGGGATCGACGACGGCGTCGGGGCGATAAGCGGTGACCACACGGCCCTGCCAGCCGCTGTCGCGGATCATCTGGTGCCATTTGAGATCGTCGAGCGCGCCTTCGGTGGTCGCGATGACCTCGATGTTGAAGCGCTCGAACAGGGCGCGCGGGCGGAAATTCTCCCACTGCAGCAGCGTCGCGATGGCGTCGTAGTGGCGGTCGGCGGTCGCTGCGGTCAGCGGCTCGTCGATGCCGAACAGATCGGCAAGCACATGATCGAACCACAGCCGGGTCGGTGTACCCCGAAACAGATAATAGTGCTCGGCAAAAAGCCGCCAGATCGCCCTGCCGTCGGTCTCGACCGGCGCGCCGTCCAGCGTCGCCACGCCGAGATCCTCAAGGCGGATGCCTTGGCTGAACAGCATGCGGAAAATGTAGTGATCCGGAACGATGAGCAGTTGCGCCGGATCCGGAAAAGGCTCGTTCAGCGCATACCAACGCGGATCGGTGTGGCCATGCGGGCTGACCAGGGGCAGGTCCTTGATCCCGGCATAGAGATCGCGGGCAACCGAGCGCGAATGCGCATCGGCGGGAAACAGCAGATCCGCATCGGTCAGTGGCACGGCAATCCTCCCAGGGCCGCTATCGGTAGGGGCGGCAAGAAATAATGTCAACATACAAAAATTAGGTTGTTGTATGATGACTTTTCGGCCCATTGTGTGGCGGGAAATCGAATGTTACGCCGCTTTGCCGATCCCTGCCGAGGCCACTCATGTCATCCGACCAGACCAGTCGCACCACGACGACCGAACGCCTTTCCACGAAGACGTTGCGCGCACTGCCGGCTTCGATCGCGACGCCTTCGTATGATCGCAGCCGCATCGTCCCGGGCATCGTGCATCTTGGCGTCGGCGCCTTCCATCGCGCCCACCAGGCCGCCTATGTCGACGATTGCCTGGCGGCCGGCGAGACGGATTGGGGCATAACAGGCGTTTCGCTGCGCAGCGCCGACACGCGCGACGCACTCACGCCGCAGGATGGGCTCTACACGCTGGCGATCAGAAGCAGTGGAACCGAAAAACTTCAGGTCATCGGCTCGATTACCGCGATGCTGGTGGCGCCGGAGGATCCGGGCGCGGTACTGGCCGCGCTGACCGATCCGCGCACCCGCATCGTCACGCTTACGATCACCGAAAAGGCCTATCTGAGGGCGGCTGGCGGCGGATTGGACGCTGCTCATCCCGATATCGCCCATGATCTGGCCAATCCGCAGATGCCGAAGACAGCGCATGGTTTCCTGACCGAGGCGCTTGCCCGGCGACGCGCCGCCGGCACGCCGCCCTTTACCGTGCTCTGTTGCGACAATCTGCCGGCCAACGGCGCCACGCTGCATCGGCTGTTGGTTGAATTCGCCCAGTTGCGAGATGCCGGGCTCGCCCAATCGAATGATGTCGGAATTGCCGATCACATCGCCCATCAGGTCGCCTTTCCTTCAAGCATGGTCGACCGCATCGTGCCGGCAACCACCGATGCCGATCGGGCGCGGATCGCTGAAGAACTCGGTGCCGAGGACGCTTGGCCTGTCATGACCGAGCCGTTCTGCCAATGGGTGGTCGAAGACAATTTCCCAGCGGGCCGCCCGGACTGGGAACAGTTCGGCGTCACCATGGTTCGCGACGTCGGCCCGTTCGAGGACATGAAGCTCAGGCTGCTCAACGGCTCGCATTCGGCCATCGCCTATCTTGGCCTGCTCAGCGGTCATGCCACCGTCGACCGCGCCTTCGCCGACCCGGCGATCCGGCAATTCGTCGATGCATTGTGGGCGGAAGCCATCCCGACCCTGCCCGAGGATGCCGGGCTCGACCCGAGCGCTTACACCGCGGAGCTCGCTGAGCGTTTTTCCAACACTGCACTTGCCCACCGTACGGCTCAGATCGCCAATGACGGCAGCCAGAAATTGCCGCAGCGCATCGTCGCTTCCGCCATCGAATGTCTAGAAGCCGGTACCGAGCTGGTCCATCTCACGTTGGTGGTGGCTGCCTGGATCGCTGCTTGCGCCGCACGAGGAAAAACCTTGCCGGAGGGCCATTTCACCGACCCGCTCGACGCGGCGTTGACGGCACTTTTGGGCGAGCAACTGCCGGCGAACGAAACCGTGACCGCTGTGTTCGACCTCGCCGGCTTCGCCAAGGACCATGCCGAGCGCCAGACCTTGATCGAGCTCGTGGCCGTGCATCTCGTCCACCTGCGACGAGACGGCCCGACATTGGCTTTCGCAGCCTTGGGCATTTAAACAAAAAAGCGAGGCAAGGCCCCGCTTTTTACTCTTTCATCGAACCGAATTTCAAGCCGGCAGGATGGCGCCTTCCAGCGTGGTGAGCTGGCTAAGGAACTGTTCCGCCTTGCTGCGAGCCTCGTCGTCCTTGGCATCAGTGGCGTCTTCTTTGGCTTCCTGGATGCGGCGCGCGAGATCGGCGCGGTCGACATCCTTCACCGCGACAGCCGATTCCGCCAGCAGCGTGCAGCCGGCCGGAACGATGTCGGCGAAGCCGCCGAACACCACATAGCGCTCTTCGCCGCCCGCTGCGGTCTTCACGGTGACGACACCCGGCTTGATCGTGGTCATGACCGGCGCGTGATGCGCCATCACGGTCATCTCGCCTTCGGCGCCCGGAATGACGACGGATTCAACCTGCTCGGAAACAAGCAGGCGCTCCGGCGAGACCAGTTCGAACTTGAAAGCTTCAGCCATGATCAATTTAGCGAATAGCGAATAGCGAGCAGCGAGTAGTCAGAAGAAGAATTCGCCGGCCCATATTCCCTATTCGCTACTCCCTATTCGCTATTCGCTTGATTACGCCGCTTCAGCCGCGAGGCGCTGTGCTTTCTCGACCGCTTCCTCGATGCCGCCGACCATGTAGAAGGCAGCTTCCGGAAGGTGATCGTAGTCGCCGTTGCAGAGGCCCTTGAAGCCCTTGATGGTGTCGGCGAGGTCGACCAGCTTGCCCGGCGCGCCGGTGAACACTTCGGCGACGAAGAAGGGCTGCGATAGGAAGCGCTCGATCTTGCGGGCGCGGGCCACGGTCTGCTTGTCTTCTTCCGACAGCTCGTCCATGCCCAGGATGGCGATGATGTCCTGCAGCGACTTGTAGCGCTGGAGGATCGACTGCACCTGGCGCGCGACGCCGTAATGCTCGTCGCCGACGACCAGCGGGTCGAGCATGCGCGAGGTCGAATCCAGCGGATCGACCGCCGGATAGATGCCCTTTTCGGCGATGGCGCGGTTCAGCGTCGTGGTCGCGTCAAGGTGGGCGAACGAGGTCGCCGGCGCCGGATCGGTCAAGTCGTCGGCGGGCACGTAGATCGCCTGCACGGACGTGATCGAGCCCTTGGTGGTGGTGGTGATGCGTTCCTGCAACGCGCCCATGTCGGTGGCGAGCGTCGGCTGATAGCCCACCGCCGACGGGATACGGCCAAGCAGAGCCGACACTTCCGAACCCGCCTGCGTGAAGCGGAAGATGTTGTCGACGAAGAACAGCACGTCCTGGCCCTGGTCGCGGAAATACTCCGCAACCGTCAGGCCGGTCAGGCCGACGCGGGCGCGCGCGCCCGGCGGCTCGTTCATCTGGCCGTAGACGAGCGCGGCCTTGGAGCCTTCGCCGCCGCCCTTCTTGTTGACGCCGGATTCGATGAACTCGTGATACAGATCGTTGCCTTCGCGGGTGCGCTCGCCGACGCCGGCGAACACCGAATAGCCGCCATGCGCCTTGGCGATGTTGTTGATCAGTTCCTGGATCAGCACGGTCTTGCCGACGCCGGCGCCGCCGAACAGGCCGATCTTGCCGCCCTTGGCGTAGGGAGCCAGGAGGTCGAGCACCTTGATGCCGGTGATCAGGATCTGTGCTTCCGTCGACTGCTCGACATAGGTCGGAGCCGGCTGGTGGATGGAGCGCATTTCGATCGCGTCGACCGGGCCTTCTTCGTCGACCGGCTCGCCGATGACGTTGATGATGCGGCCGAGCATGCCCGGGCCGACCGGCACGGTGATCGGCGCGCCGGTGTCACGCACTTCCTGGCCGCGAACCAGACCTTCGGTCGAGTCCATGGCGATGCAGCGCACGGTGTTTTCACCCAGGTGCTGGGCGACTTCGAGCACCAGACGGTTGCCGACATTGGTCGTCTCGAGCGCGTTCAGGATCGCCGGCAGGTGATCGCCGAACTGCACGTCGACGACGGCGCCGATGACCTGGCGGACCTTGCCGACAACGCCGGTTGCCTTGCTGGCCACTGCCGATGTCTTGGCAGCTGCGGCCTTCGCCGGTGCTGCTGCCTTGGCCGGGGCCGCCTTCGCGGCTGCTGCTGGAGCCTTTGCCGCCTTCGCGGGGGCTGCTGCCTTCGCGGCTGCGGCCTTGGGGGCCGCCTTCTGGGGGGTCGCTGC
>NZ_RZPB01000328.1:0-6562 GCF_003998535.1 Mesorhizobium sp. M7A.F.Ca.AU.002.02.1.1
GCAGCGCCCCCTGGCGCATCTTCAACATCGGCAACAACAACCCGGTTAAGTTGACCGCCTATGTCGAGGCGCTGGAAAACGCGCTCGGCCGCAAAGCCATCGTCGAACTCTTGCCGCTGCAGCCCGGCGATGTGCCCGATACCTTCGCCGACACCTCGGCGCTGGAGCAGGCGGTCGGCTACCGCCCGACGACGACAGTGACCGAGGGCGTCGGGCGGTTCGTCGAGTGGTACAAGGCGTATTTTGCGCGGGCATAGCGGAAGACGCCGGGTTTCATGCTCAGATTTTAAATGGTGTCTCGTTGCCTTCGTCAAGCTCTAGCGGAACAGGCAGATAAGCATTGGCAATTAGCCAGTCGCTGACGATCGTTTTGATCAAATCGGACTTGGAAACTTCCATCTCCGCTGCGATTCCAAAAAGTAATTCGTCTGTTCTCGTGCCCAGATCGACACCGGCGACGTTTCTAAGCATCAGGGCGGCCCTACGAAGTACAATTTGAAGGTCGGCGCGGGATATGTCCGCTATCTGGTCGGCGGCGCTCTCAAGCTCTCCTGCAAAGATCAGGCGGCTCATTGAAGGTCACTCCAGCACAGGCGGAGTAGGATCGTACCCGATTGAAACTATCCCCGGATGCCGATGGGCGATGGCGAGTATCTGGGTCTCAAGCTCACAGTTGTAGGCCATGAGCGCCTTCACGGTCTCAAGAGGGCTGTCGTAGCGGGCGATCAGCTTCACCGCTTCAGAGTGCAGTTCGGATTTGGCTTCGGTGTCGAAGTGCATTGTGCCCATGGTGCCTACTCCTAACGCGTCGCGCGGCGCTGCGGGGTGAGTGCGTCAAGTCGTTCCTGAAGGTGCCCGTTGAGCACGATCATTTCCTTGAGCGCTTTCATCACATCACCCTTGTGGACTGCAATGAAATCCTCGGCGTGGGCCTGGAGGGCAGCCTCCTGGCGGCTGTTCAGTGTCACAATTCGATCCATGGCATTACTCCATACGCTGCATGGGCGTAGTGAACAAAAAGGGAACATAAATGTCAAGAGTGAATTGACTCGGCGAGGAACTCATTCCTATTTTTGGCTATGCCGGAACAGAGCAGACGACCGCGCCGCCTTGTCCAGACCCTGTGCCGAGCGCATGAGGTTGGTCAGCTAATCCGTGTCCGGTGCATCAACTGCAACATTACACGCCACTATCTCCCCGGGGACCTCGCCAAATTGGTGGGGGACATTCCGTTTTGGGACGTTGACCGGCACATGCGCTGCGAGCGCTGCAAACGCCGCGAGCTTGATGTGGACATTCTGCTGCCAAGCGCATCGGAGGGCATGAAGATACGCGTGAGGCGACTTGTTGAAATCCGCATGGTACGACGCGTGATCTGGAGGGATGAATAACTGGCGCTAACAGCCCAACATTTCAATCACGTGCCGCCGATTTGCTTAGCGCCGCTTACGACGAAAAAACATCACGACCAAGATTGTAAGAAAGATGGCAATCGCAAGGCCCGGTGCAACGTCCGAGAGTATCCGAAGGCCAGCCATCTAGAACAACGAGCCTTGGCTTGGCGGTACTGGTGCCTGCTCGGGAAACTTGATCTGTGTGGCAGGCTTCTCGACAATCACAAGAGCATCATCCGGCGCTGTGCGTTGTAGCCGCTTCGCTTCCGACCATGGCGCTGTCAGCCAAGTCTCTGTTTCCTCTTGCGTCCTCAGGATCACCGGCATAGCTTTTTCATGGATCGGCTTGATGAGGGCATTGGGCGCGGTCGTCATGAAACCGTAAAGCTCGAAATCGCCGGGGCCGTCCTTTACCTTGCGGACCCCATGCCATGGCGTCCAGAGGCCAGCGAAGAAGAATAACGGGCGGTCCTCATTGAGCGCGAACCAATAGTTCCGCTGAATGCCTGTCTCGCGGTCTTTATCGCCGGGAGTTGGGCTGGGCTCTGCGAAGCTTGTTACCGGCACCACGCAACGGTTCTCGACGCCGACATACTGTTGCCAATGGCTGTACTGCGGGTTGCGAATGTTGGTAGTGCCGTAGTCAGCCTTGCCCTTGACGCGCTCGGCCGGCGTCGGCATTCCCCACAGGAGATTGGCTAGCTCACGGCCTTCAGGGGCGTTACGCACCACTGGGCCGGGCTGGTTGGGATAGATGTCAACGGACGGTTCAAGGTTGCCTAGGATGTCCCGCAAAGTCCGGGTCCACTGGCGGACCGCCTCTTGTGACGTGGTGATGTTGTAGAGATTGCACATGCGGTGAATGTGCCTAGCAGCGAACCGATCAGCAAGCCCCAACGGGGATATCCTGTTGCGACTAGCCCCGGTAATAGATCACCGTAGGATCAAACCAGTGTACCCGTACCGACCAAAAGAGAGAAAGAGGGGCTCCAAACCGGAATTTCTCGACTGTTGGGCCACTGACCAGTCCTCCGTCGTTCTCGGTATTTAGCAAAGCGTTTCGCACGCAATCCCGTCACTATCGCGATCCAGCCTGCCGCCCCATGAGCAGTTGCTGAGATACCATTGGGCTTCAGCGCAAGAGCTTATCTGAGAGCATTTACGGCGAGGCTCGCACGAATAGCCTTGTGACTGAGCCTGACGGCCTATGATACCGAGAGGCTGATTGGCCGCGGGCTGCGTATCTTCGGCGTGCTCGGCGCGCCACGTCCATGGGTCTTCGAAGAAGCCTTTCCACAGGCCGAGCTTGGCAGCCTTGGCGACCGCTTGTTGGGATGCATAGCCGCCATGGCTGTATTTGGGCCAGTCGAGGGCCAGCCCATTCTTGACGAGCCAGGCCGCCACGTCGGCTCCGTCCGCCCGGTAGCAATTGCCAACGAAGCGTCCGTATTGATCCCAAGTGACAAACTCGCATCGTAAGGGCTTCGATTTAGCCATGAATTTTTCGAGGGAAGTTTTGGCCTGCCATCCACATGAATACCGAAAGTGCTTCGCATCCTCGCACTGTTGATCATACTCGGGTGCGTCGATGCCGTTGAACCGAACGCGCGTCCCATTGATCTCAATTGTATCGCCATCAACTGCCGATGCGCGGCCTTGAAGCACTTCCCCGTTGGTTTGCTGACTGGGTGCGGCCGGTTCCTCGACCTGCCGTGTAACGCTCTGGGTGAGATTGCTGGCCTCCGGTCTGATCTCAACGGTGGCCTTTGGATTTGGCGAGGTAATGCCCGGTCTCTGGTACGGAACGGGATAATAATACGCGGCCAACGCAATGACTGCGAGCCAGCCTAGCCCTCCTTTCCTTGTTCGAGACAACCTATTTTCCCTCGCACCCAATGCCGTCGCGATCACCATCGAGCCCGTTAGGATCAGAGCCTGTGATCTGCACCCCAGGGGCAACCACTGCATTGTTTCCGCTGCCGCCTGCACAGTCCAAATCAGCGCTACGGGCTCGGGTCGCACCTCGGTATCCGTTGAAGACTGCCACCGCGCGCGCTCCGTCGCCTTCAATACGCGTGTTTTGGCTATTCGGATTGAACGGATCGACAGTTTGCAAAAGCATATTTGAGCGGTTCGCATCGCCGGCAGCGAGCGTCACCGAGTCATAATTATTCAAATAGTCGGCAGTGCAGCCTGAGATGAACGCAACAACTGTTGCGGTCGAAAACCAACGCCAATTCATGAAGGTATCCCCCGACACCAAACCCATCATGCACCTTTTGAATTTTGTTGTCGAATCCACTCTCTAATCCGTTTGCCTTGTGACTGGGCGTTTCCCATACAAGGCGCCGGGAGTGCTTTATTGGGTAAGGTCGATTCTTGAGCTATTGGGTATTTTTGGGTATTTTTTTAGGTATGGCCATGAAGATCGGTTTCCTGCAAATCACCCCTGAAACCCTTGCTTTGGTCTCGGAGATCGACGAATTCAAAGGGGCCGTGTTCTGTTTTCAAATCGTGCCGCTGCCTGCCGCCCTGTTGAGCGGATTGCGGCCTGAGGTTCTACTTGCAAATCCGTGGCTGAGCGGTGAAACCGGGCTGCGTTTCGTCAGTGTCGGCGTGGGACGTACGATCGAGTGTCTGTTGTATTTCGTGGCGATGGCTGCATTCTTTCTGAGCGTCACCCGCTTGCGCCCAGATCAGGTCTACGGCCTTCTGCCCTTCTTTTTCATGGGTGTCATCTGTAACGGATTGGCTGCGGCGATCCAGTATTCACTCTCCGATACGGTTGCCATACAGGGTTTGTTGCCGTTCACGATCAATGCGGGACTGTTTGCCAACCAGAACCATTTTTCAGCTTTGCTCTTCGTCTCCATCCCCTTCGTTGTCTACTACGGCCTGTTTCGCGGGCACCTTCTGTCCGGGTCGCTCGGCTTGATAACGCTGCTGCTGTTGCTTCTGGCCGCCGGTTCGCGCGCCGGTATTCTGATAGGGCTGGCGATCACCATGGTATCAGTCGTCTTTCTGTCCGCGCGCTCGAGGCTGGGCGGGTATGGAATACCCGCTGTCTTCATCGGGCTTTCACTCTACACGATCGGGGGCGTGGACGAAGATCGATGCGGAAGTGGTTGACCCGGCCTTTGGACGGGCCGAATTTGCCCGCACGACGATCGCGGGAATTGAAGAGAACTGGGCGACGGGCGTCGGCTTTGGGAGTTTTCCGAAGGTCTATCAGATTTACGAAAAGGGAGAGATGATCTTCAAGCCCTACGTCAATCACGCCCACAATGATTATCTGGAATTGGCACTTGAAGGTGGCGCTCCTGTTGTCTTTCTGGTCGCAGCTTACGCGATATTGCTTTTTGCGTTTTCCGTTACGGCACGGCGAGATCCGCTGCAGAAAATGGCGTTTCTCTCAGTATCGTTTCTGCTCGTTCATTCTCTGGTCGATTATCCCTTGCGAACGGCGGCACTGGCGATGACCTTCGCCTATATGAATGGCGTTATCTTTCACAAGGGACTTGCTGAGCGGCTGAGCCAGAGAGGCGAGTCGACCGCCGCCCATGATGACAATCTGCTTGTTCCCGTCAGGCCGGCCCTGGCAAGACGATAGCAATGCGTCGCCTGAATTGGCCATGGATTGGCGCCGGATCGTGACCCAGTCATTTGACGAACGCCGAGATTGACAAGCCAGTGCATGGAACCTAAGCACGGGCGGCTAGGGCCGGGGGGTTCAGGCATGTCAAGGAGAGCTTCTTGAAAGGAATTATCCTTGCTGGAGGCAGTGGAACGCGTCTTTATCCACTAACATTAGCAGTCTCTAAGCAAATTCTGCCGATATACGACAAGCCGATGATCTATTATCCGCTGAGCGTTCTGATGCTCGCGGGTATCCGAGAGATTCTGATCATTTCGACGCCGCGTGACCTGCCGGTTTTTCGCGATCTGCTTGGCGATGGATCGGAGTTCGGGCTCGACCTGTCCTATGCCGAGCAGCCGCAGCCCAACGGGCTGGCGGAAGCCTTCATCATCGGCCGCAATTTTATCGGCAAGGACAACGTGTCGATGATCCTCGGCGACAACATCTATTTCGGCGATGGGCTGTCGCAGCTTTGCCGCGACGCTGCCTCGCGCGAAAAGGGCGCTTCGGTGTTCGCCTATCATGTCGAGGATCCCCAGCGTTATGGCGTGGTTTCCTTCGACAAGGCCACGGGAACGGCGCTGACGATCGAGGAAAAGCCGCAGGTGCCGAAATCCAACTGGGCGGTCACCGGTCTCTACTTCTATGACAACGATGTCGTCGACATCGCCCCTGCCATCCGTCCCTCGGCGCGCGGTGAGCTCGAGATCACGGCGGTCAACAACGTCTACCTTGAGCGCGGCCAGTTGCATGTGCATCGGTTGGGGCGCGGCTATGCCTGGCTCGACACCGGCACCCATGACAGCCTGCATGAGGCCTCGTCCTTCGTGCGCACCATCGAGCACCGCCAGGGCATCAAGGTCGCCTGTCCCGAAGAGATAGCCTTTGAACAGGGTTGGCTGACTGTGGACCAGGTTCTGCGTCGCGCCGATCACCTGGGCAAGAACGAATATGCCGCCTATCTGCGCCGGCGTGTCGTCGACCTGTCGGAGGCCTAGGTGCTGGAAGTCAGGCCCCTTGGCATCGATGGCGTTCTGGAAATCGTTCCGAAGCGACATGGCGACGCGCGCGGCTTCTTCGTCGAAACCTACAATGCCGAGCGCTTTTCGCAGGCCGGCATAGACTTGGCTTTCGTGCAGGACAATCATTCTTATTCCGCCGCGGCGGGCGTCTTGCGAGGGCTTCATTATCAGCTTGCGCCGCGCGCCCAGGACAAGCTGCTGCGCGTCATCCGGGGCAGCATTCTCGACGTTGCGGTCGACATTCGCCGCAGCTCCAAAACTTTCGGAAAATGGGTCGCTCTCGAAGTGTCGGCCGAAAAGGGCAACCAGATTCTGGTGCCGAAAGGCTTCGCGCACGGCTTCGTGACGCTCGTGCCCGACACCGAGGTCCTGTATAAGGTGACCGATACCTATTCGCAGGCGCATGACCGGTCGATCCGTTTCGACGATCCCGCCATCGGCATCGAATGGCCGTCATTGACCGGCGGGTTCCAGCTCTCGGACAAGGACCTGAAGGCGCCGCTGCTGGC
>NZ_RZPB01000329.1:0-6510 GCF_003998535.1 Mesorhizobium sp. M7A.F.Ca.AU.002.02.1.1
TTGATGAGAAGAACCAGCCTTTCGCTATTGGTGTGGGCGATGTTGACGAGATTGGCGGCCTTGGGCGGCAGTTCGCCGGCCACGCCGGCCGCGATCAGGCCGAGCGAACCCCGGATAGAGGTCAACGGTGTGCGCAACTCATGGCTGACCGTGGAAATGAAATCGTTCTTGAGCTGGGCGGTGCGTTTCTGCTCGGTGATGTCGCGATTGTAGGTGATGACACCGACGATCTTGCCGGACTCGTCGCGGAACGGTGCCTTGAGGGTGTAGAGCCAGCCTTGCCGGCCATCCGGCAAAAGCGCCGGCTGATCGATCCGCAACGTCTGCCCGGCCTCCAGCGCGCCCATCTCATCCTGCCGGAACCGTTCCGCGACTTCTTTCGGATAGAAATCGAAATCCGTCTTGCCGATCAGATCGTCGACTGAAGCGGCGCCAACCATTTCGGCGGTGGCCGGATTGGCGGCGATGAAGCGGCCGTCGACATCCTTTATGTTCAGGCAATCGGGCAGTTCGCGAACCATGGCCCGGTAGGTCATGTTGGACATCAAGAGCTCCCGCCGGCGCTGCTGCCGATCGAGCAGGACGCCGATGATGATTGTGCTGAGGAAGCGGAACACGAGCGACGGGAACGTGCTCTGCTGCACCAGGCCGGCGACGGCTTGCGCGGGGATGACCAGAAGCGTGATCAGCCCGGCGAGAGCGACCGTTACGCCCAGACCGAATATGTCGTACATGGTGCGCGAACGGGCCGCGACGATGTGATGCCACGCGATACCGACGATTGCGGTGATGAGGATACCCATGACCCCGGCGCTGGCGCCCTGCCCGCCGAGATGGACGCGATAGGCAATGGAGCCGACCGTGGCGATCAGCATTGCCGGCCATCCGCCGAAGAACGCGGCCGCAGCAATGAAGGCGGCGCGCAGATCGACGACGAAGCCGGAGACGGACAACGCCGTCGCCATCGAAATGATCGCGCCCACGCACATGACCACGCCAAGAAGCAGCGACTGCATCCGCTTCGAAAGGCGCCCGGTGAAGTCCGCCACAAGGTCCCAGGCGACCACGAGGATGGAGACCAGTGCAAGATTGGCGAGGAGTGACTGCCAGATCTCGATCATGACTTCGGCTCCTTTTTTCCGATAGATAGCGCCAAAACCTATCCGAGGTCTAAAGAAGCTACAGCCCGGTCGGCGGTGCGGTCGACCCCGCGATCAGGGCAGTTCGGTAGGGCCACCTTGATTGCTGCTGCATCTATGGCCGACATGAGGCGCAAAGCCGACGGTCCGGTTAGGGCAGTGAAGTCCGCGTTCCGCCAATTTTTGGCAGACAGTCGCCATCCATCGTTTTCACGTGAACAGCCTTGTTCGCCAAAACCCGTCCCCTGCCCCACCAGCCCTTGACGAAAATCGGCACGCCTGTGAGACACAGGGGTGGGGACATTTGCCCCGTGGGTACATCTATTGTCGAAACACGGGATCGCGCGGCAATTTTAGTGGCAAAGCCATACTTCTTATCGGCAGCATAAAGATCGGCGGACTTCTAGCTCACCAACTCGCACAGTCCGGGGCAATTACAGCAGGTGGTCCCCTAGTCCTTGCCGACACTGACGATTTGCGCACGGCAAATCTGGGAAGGCATCTGCTGGGTGTGCCCCACCTCCAGTACAATAAGGCGGAAGCCACCGCCGATCGAGCCGTTATTGGTTATGACGACCGTTGCGAGCATCGTCCCGCCGTTGCCGCCATTGGGCGAGCCGCCAATGCCGCCCTGGCTTGCCGAGTCATTGCCACCCGAAGCTTGCCTGCGCCGCCGGACCCGCCGCCAAACGAAAGATGGATGTTGCTGGCCACGCCGCCCTTGGCCTCGTTGCCGGAAAGGTCGACATTGCTGATGGTAACGGTTGCGCCTTCATTGATGAACAGCGCTCCGCCTGCATCCACGTTCCTACGGCTTGACCGCTTTGGTTCCCTTCTTCGCTTGCACGGCGATCGAGGGCCCATCCGGCGGCGGGCCTGTAACGGCCCTCTTCGGCGGCTCGGCGGCGGGTGTGTCGGGCGCCTGCGGCCCGCCGGACGTGAGGTTGACCGACACACCGTAGATTTTCCACTGCCGGTTCACCGGTTCGAACAGCAGCTCGAAATTGACCTGCAGCGGTACCGATGGGAAAAACCCCGCTATGTGCAGCATACCGTTCGGCTCGATCTGCGGCAGCAAGGTCAGTTGCGGATCGAGTACCGCGACGGCGCTGAAATCGAGCGCCTGCTTGCGCTGACTGGCAAAGATGTCACCGAGTTGAGCGGCACTGTTGGCCTGAAAATTCGGTGAGCCGAGATCGCGCAGCACGGTGTAGTTGCCGGTCTTGTTGGCCTGGTCGAGCGCCAGCAGCGTTGTCCTGGTGAGGATCAGCACGCCGTTGCGGTCGATGCTGGCGGGATGGGCTGCCTTTTGCATCACCCGCTTGTCTCTGCTTTGCGCATGCGCGGGGTGCACAGGCACCGAGACGACCATCAGCGCGACGGCCAACGCAGCGAAAAAACCGCGGGCGCCCGAGGTCCGCCAACCGGGCGCCCGCCACTGAAAAGACACGATCTGCTGAAGCCCCAAAACCCCGTTCATGCCGGCCGCGTCAGTTCAGTGTCCATGAGGCTCCGACGCTGACGCCGACATCGCCACGGCTGGTTGTCGCCGACACGGCGGCGTTGAGGCGAAAATCCTCACTGGTGTTGTAGCCAAGTCCCAGCGCCAGGCCCGATTGCCCCTTGAAATGACCAAAGCCGCCAGCGATCGACAGTTTCTCAGGCCTGTCATCGTAACGCAGTCCCGCCGTCGCCAGGGCTAGCGCCGTACCGCCACGGGCTTCCGTGCGGCTTTCGCCGATCTGCTTGCCAATATCCTGGAAGCCGGATTCAAGCGCGCCAACGCGGCCGTCGAGCGCAGCAATATTGGTGGCATTGGTCGTTACCCTGGTGTCGAGATCCGCGATCTGCGTGGTGTGCGTGGTGAGCGTGTTGGTGTTGCTGGTGATGCGCGTCTCGTGATCGGCGAGTTCGGTGGTGTTGGCCGCGATCTGCGTCGTGTTGTTGGTGATGCGCGTCTCATGATCGACGAGCTCGGCGGTGTTAGCGGTGATCTGCGTTGTATGACTGTTTACCGTGGTGCTCAGATTGGTGATGTCGGTGCTGTTCTGGGCGACCTGTGCCGGCAGGCCCTCGAGGGTCGCGACATCGAATGTTGAAGCCGCCAGATTGCCGTCGCCGTCCGTTGTCATCAGATAGGTCGTGGCGCCTTGCGCGTCCTTGCTCGCCTGCGAATTGACGCCGGCCAGCGTGTAGGTGTTTCCGCCCGTGCCGATGGCGACCTGGTTATCGCGTGTTGTCGATGCGCCTTGGCCGATCGCGGTGGAAGCCAAGAAATTGGCAGTTGCCCCCGCGCCCAGCGCGGTGGCGTTCAAGGCATTGGCGGTTGAGTTGTGACCCAATGCAGTGGCTTCGTTCTGCCCATCAGCCGCTACGCCCGCCTCGGCGCCCATGCCGATGGCCGTGCCACCGCTGCTCAGAAAGCCGATATCAAGTCCCGCTTTTGAATAGGCGCCCAGGGCAGTGCCCTGCGCCCCTGCCTCCGCATTATAACCCACGGCCGAGCCTTCGAGTTCTCCCACATACGCGTGCGGACCGACGGCTGTGGCGAAGGCAGCAGATGTCTGTGCCTGTCCTATAGGGATACTGGTATCATTGCCGCAGGCGAGGCTGTTGGAATGGCCAGTGTCGTGGCCGCCAGCGCACTCACCTGCCAACGCATGCCCTGGAAATACCGAGATGGCCAAAACCATCGCGCCGGCCAAAGCGGTGACGAGGACCGGACCGCCGCGCGAGCTGTCTTGCTCAGTCGCTTTCGCGTCTCTCGATGCGAGCCGGAACCGCCTCCCATCCGACGGTGCGGCTGTCTCTAGTTGGCGCGGCGCGCCCGCCTGCTTGATCATTCTTGCCACCACGCCCAAAAACCCCCGATCAAATTGCCGATGTGGCGGGAGAGTGCAGACAAGGCGATGAAGCGAACAGTCGTCATATGCCGACTGTTCCTCGCTTTGTGAGGCCGCTACCTCCTTGTTGGGTCGGGTTGTTGCCGCATGGTCACATATTCATTTTTGCTAATTATCGATGAGGGGAACCCGGTGGCGACATCATCGCCTTCAGCGACAATGCAACTTGCGCGAGAGCTTCCGTGTGTTAGGCTTCTTCACGAAACCTGATCGTCCCAAGGATCGGAAAGTTCCCATGGCTGACGTCACCATCGAAGCGGTCTCCGCCGTGGTCGGCCAGATTTATGAGGCGGCCTACGACCAGGAACGCTGGCTCAGTGCGGTAACCGGCCTGCGCGACCTGTTCAAGGCATCGCGAAGCTGTATCGCGCGGCTTGATCAGCGGGCGTTCAACGCGGTGGGGACTGTCGATGATCCGGGACTGTGTACTCCCGAGGCGGCGGCAGCACACATGCGGGATCCCATCAGCACCGTCGTGGCTGCGCTGCCGGTTGGCAACATCTATGACCGTGCACGGATAGCGGAAGACGGCGCCGACTTCCGCCGCCGTGAGCTTTGGCAGGACTGGATGAGGCCGCGCGACATGCATCATGGGCTCGCCTCGAATCTTCTCGCATCCAACGGCTCCTATTGGTTTTTCGATATTCACCGCGGCTCCAGGCAGGACGCGTTCGGTGCCGACGACATCGACCTGTTGCAGAAGATCGTGCCGCATATGTTGCGCGCCGGGCAGATCGGCCGGCGGCTGGAGAACACCTCGGCGTTGGCATCGGCTTTCTCCCACCTGCCCTTCGGCGTGTTCCTGGTCAACGGCCACCAGCGGATCGTTCAGATGAACGAGGCCGCCGAGGCAATGCTGGCGCGGCCTGACAGCCCGCTGAGGCTGAATGGAGGCACGATCGTCGCCTCCAATCCCCGGGATGCGCAGGAGCTTCAACAATTGGTCGCGGATGCCTGCTCGCTGCCGGACGGAGCCATGCCCGGACCCGGCGGAACGCTGATGGTGCCGTCGGATCACAAGCGCTCCGACCTGACGCCGCTGGTGCTGTCGGTTGCGCCCTTCGTCGACGCCCGCGCCTACGGTTTGGCCTCGGAACGGTGCGCGGTGATCATGGTCACCGAGGTCGCCCGGCGCATCCCCGATGGCTTCGAGACGCATGTCCGCAGCCTGTTCGACCTGACGCCGGCCGAAGCCCGGCTCGCAGCGACATTGGCATCCGGGCGGACGCTGAAGGAAGCCGCGGCAAGCTCGAGCATCACCGTGAAGACCTGCCGCACCTATCTCGAACGTATCTTCTCCAAGACCCGCACCCGGCAGCAGAGCGAACTGGTTGCGCTGCTCAAGAGCACCGAACCGCTTAGCGGGCGCGGCGGGTAGCCGGCTCATGCACAGCGAGCGTGCTAAGGATTTCGAGGCCAATGGCTGACGCAAACCTGGAAGCGGTGTCCGCCGTGGTCGGCCAGATCTACGAGGCTGCCTACGATCAGGAACGCTGGCTCGAAGCAGTGACTGGTCTGCGCGATCTCCTTGGCGGCTCGCGCTCCTGCATTGTGCGGCTCGATCCAACGACGAGCAACGCAGTTTCAACAGTTTATGATCCCGAGTTCGTTTCGTCCGAAGTAACCGCTGCGCACATGCGCGATCCCATCAGCGTAGTCGCGGCCGCCCTGCCTGTGGGCAAAGTCTATGACCGCACGCTGGTAACGGAAGGGGGCGCCGGCTTCCGCCGCCGTGAACTCTGGCAAGACTGGTACAGGCCGCGTGACATGTATCACGGGCTTGCCTGTAATCTTCTGGCCGCCAACGGCTCCTATTGGTTTTTTGATATTCATCGCGGTTTGAGGCAGGAAGCGTTCGGTGGCGACGACGTCCAGCTGTTGCAAAAGATCGTGCCGCACATGCTGCGCGCCGGGCAGATCGGCCGGCGGCTGGAGAATACGTCAGCGCTGGCATCGGCTTTTTCGCATCTGCCCTTCGGCGTGTTTCTGATCAACGGCCATCAGCGGATCGTGCAGATGAACGAGGCCGCCGAGGCGATGCTGGCGCGGCCCGACAGTCCGCTGGCGCTGAAGCACGGTGTGGTAGTCGCCTCCAATGCCGGAGATGCGCAGGAGCTTCAACGGCTGGTTGCCGATGCCTGCTCGTTGCGGAACGGCGCCATGCCAGGCACCGGAGGAACGCTGATCGTGCCATCGGATCACAAGCGATCTGATCTGACGCGGCTGGTGTTGTCAGTCGCACCGTTCGTCGATGCCCGCGCCTATGGCCTGGCGTCGGAGCGCTGCGCGGTGATCATGGTGACGGAGGTCGCCCGGCGCACTCCCGATGGCTTCGAGCTACATGTTCGCAGCCTGTTTGACCTGACACCCGCCGAAGCGAGGCTTGCAACGGCATTGGCATCGGGGCGGTCTCTAAAGGAAGCCGCGGCCCTTTCCCACATTACCGTGAAGACCTGCCGCACCTATCT
>NZ_RZPB01000032.1:0-18673 GCF_003998535.1 Mesorhizobium sp. M7A.F.Ca.AU.002.02.1.1
CCTTGACGCGCGAGTGGGCAACGCAAAGCGGGGAACCCGGCGAAGCGGGCAGCGGCATGCGAATTGTCAGGGCATCGACGCCCGTCTCGCCGAGTGCGTGGCTCGACGTGTCGCCGCCTGCAATGACCACGCGACGCAGGCTCTGTTCCACCGTCAGGTTGCGAAGGATTTCTCCGAGGCCGCGGCCAAGCCTGTGGCGGGCGCCTTCCTCCCGGTCGATTTCGGCGCCCCTGTCGGCAGTGGGGCCAAGCGCGGTGTAGAGGATGACGCTGCGCCCGGCTTGCAGACTGGCACGGCCGCTTGCCGTTGCGCGCGTGATCGCCTGCTGCGAGGCCTCCGAAACCAGTTCGACCGGATCGACCTCGATGCCGTCGAAACCGTCGGTCAGGGCATGCCGGATCTGTCGTTCGGTGGTCGGCGAGCAACTGCCCGACACGACGGCTATCCGCTCGGCAGCGCCCGGCGGTGTGAAGCCTGGCCCAGCGCTGACGACGCCATTCGACGTCCATTCGGCCAGCAGCGCATATTCGACACCGGACGAGCCGACGACAAAAGAACCGCCGGGCTTGCGAACGCGCCACAGTTCCTTGCCGGCCAAAACCTGCGTCTCCAGACTGTCGACATCGACAAGCACGATGGCGGTGCCGTTTCCGGTCAGGCGATCGAACGCCGCCGACCGCGATGCCGACTGCAGCGTCGCAAGATCGACCAGCCCGGAGCTCAGCGCCGTCTGCCGCGACAGATGGATCAGCAGATCGGACTCATCCATTGGCGTCGTCGGGTGACGGCTCATCACCGGGTGGCGATCAATGCGGAAATATTGGTCGCGATAGGCCGCGAACAGATGGCCGAAAGCGGTATAGCGCTTGAGCTGCGGCGCGCCGACCAGCAGCGGCACGCTATCCTGCGCGAACACCGAGCGGCCGACCTCGATGGCTCGGCCGATGCTGCCGATCGTCGGGCTGGAATCGAAGGTCGAGCAGACCTTGTAGTGGCAAATCTCGGCGTTAAGCGTCTTCAGCCAGGCGAAGGCATCGCGCAGATGCGTGTCCATCCATTGCGGCGTCTCACTGCGGCTGGTGCCGGCCAGCCCTATCGCCCGGCAATGGCCAAACCGGGACAGCAGGGCCGCGTCCGGCTGGCGCATGAACAGCACGGTCGGCACGCCACCGAGCTCGAGCGCCTCCATGACATCGGTCGAGCCGGTCAGGTCGTCGCCATAATAGCTGAGAAGCAGGTCCTGCATCGTCTCAGGCTGCCTTGCCGTCGCCGAATTTTTCGATCGACCGCGCCAGTTCGGGATGGTTCAAGGCGAAGTCGGCCAGCGGAATGCCGTCGACCGCCGATTGCCAGGCTTGCTGCACGGCACGTACGCCGGCGCCCGGTCCGTCCGGATGGCTGACGATGCCGCCGCCGCAGAGATAGAGAAGATCCACGGTCCGGCCGGTTCGTGCATATGTCTCGGGCGCCTGACCGCCCCACTGGCCGGAACCTGCCACCGGTAATGCGCAGTCCCCAGCCGAAAAGATCGGCGTCGTCACCGCCTTGAAGGATTCGACGAAAGAGTCATCCGGTTCCCAGTATTTCGAGGCGATGCCGTTGATCTGGAACTGGTCGACGCCGAGCAGTCGCCAGAATTGCTGCCAGACCTTGAAGTCCATGCCGAGGCCGGGGTGACGGGTGAGGATGTCCCAGCCGTTGCGATGAGCATGCAGCACCAGGCCGGAGCGTTTTCTCAGGAATGCCATGCCGCCAAAGCCGATCGAATTGATGTTGATAACAGCACAATTGCCGCCGGCCTTCGCCACCAGATCGTGGTTGCGCATCATCTCGTCGGGATCGGCGTGCGAAATGCCGAAGGCATACATCACCTTCTTGCCGGTCTTCTGCTCGTGATCGAGGATCAGCGGCATGATTGCCTTCACCCGTTCCGACAGGGGCGAATAGGCCGGGCTCATCAGCTTCTCGTCATCCTTGATGAAGTCGACGCCGGCGGCGATCAGTTCCGCCACCATTGCCGCCGTCTCGTGCGGCCGCAATCCTAGCGCCGGCTTGACGATCGTGCCGATGATCGGGCGGTCAGTCACATTGGTCAGCCGGCGGCTGCCGGCGACACCGAACTGTGGGCCGGGATGTGCCCCGCGATACTCCTCCGGCAATTTCATGTCGACGACGCGAATCCCGGTAAGGCCCTTGATCGAATAGGTGCCGCCGATGGCAATCGTCATCAGCGCCGAAAGGTCGGTGCCGATGGCATCGAACGGAAAGGCGATGTCGACATCGGCGCGCCTGAACGGCCCCTTACCGTCATTGGGAAGCGACGGCCGCTCGGCATCGGGCAGAGGCCGAATCGCCAGCACACGTGCCGCCACCCGGGCCTTCAGTTCCTCGGTCTCGCCGGGCAGCGCTACGAAGGTGCCGGTCGACTGATCGCTGGCGATCTTGGCCGCCAGCGCTTCGATGCTTCCAGGCGTTTCGATGCGGTAGGTGAGGGTGATCATGGTCCGCTGTCTCAAGCCGAGGCGTTCGAAAAAGGTTCACTGGTGTTTCGAATCTGGTATAATGAGTACATAAGTATTGCAAGTCATATCCGGCAGCGGGATCGACAGACGGCAATTCCGGGAATTGTGGCGGCAGTGTTAGATAGGGCCGGGTCAAGGGAGTGATTCGCGGCGATGAACCGTTCGGAACCGATTGTCCGGCGCAAGCTTTCCGATGAGGTCTTCTTGCGGCTGAAGCGCCTGATCACCAGCGGCGAGCTGATGCCAGGCGACGACATGCCCTCGGAGCGCGAGCTGATGGAGCGCTTCGAGGTCGGCCGCCCCGCGATCCGCGAGGCGATGCAGGCGCTGAGCAATATGGGGCTGGTTGCGATCTCGCATGGCGAACGCGCCAAGGTGCTGCAACTCACCGCCAAGTCGATCATCAAGCAGGTCGACGGCGCCGCCAAGATCATCCTGTCGTCATCGAAAGACACGCTGGAGCACCTGAAGACCGCGCGCATCTTCTTCGAGCGTGGCATGGTCAGGGAAGCCGCCGAAAAGGCCACCGCCGAGGATGTGCTGCGGCTGCGGGCCACCGTTGCCGAACAGCGCGGCTTTCGCGGCGATTCCGAAGCCTTCATCTCCGCCGACATGAAGTTCCATACACAGATCGCCGCGATCTCCGGCAACCCGATCTATGTCGCCGTCAGCGAGGCGATGCTCGGCTGGCTGAAGGAATACCACACCGAAATGCTGATCTGGACCGGCAAGGAAAAGTTCACGCTCACCGAGCACGAAGAGATCATCGGCCGCATCGAGAAGAAGGATGCCGATGGCGCCGAGAAGGCGATGATCAAGCATCTCGAACGCTCGCGCGCGCTCTATGTGATGAACTCCGAAAAATAACGTCAGTCGATCCGGACGATCTCGTAAGGCGTCATCACGAGATGGCCTCGGCCAAAAGCTGAAATGTCGACTTGCACGTCGTCCGCCGTCAGGTTCGCCAGCCACACGACAGTGTCGCCCGAGGCCGAGCGTCCAGCCAGCGCCAGCACCTTGGTCTCATCGCTCGTCCCTGCGGCCACATGCGCAAGGCCGGCCAGTTCGCAAAGCCCCTTGATGGCTCTGAAGAGCGGCCGGGGCGATCCTTCCGCGACGGGTTCTCCGGATGACGCCAGCACGCCGAACGGTCCGGTGAAGCTGGAGAGCGTGAGCTGTTCCAGCCCAGCGGCTGCGACGCGCGCGGCATAGCCGACCGTCCAAGCCGCCGCGAACTGGCCGGCATGGCGCGGATCGCTGTCGGCCATGGCAATGCGCTGTCCCCCGGGATTGGGTTTGGTCGCTCCGCCATAAGGGTTCTGGCGCATGGCAATCGTCGACGGTCCGATCCGGTAGGGCTTTGCCCCGAAGATAGCCCGTGCCGATTGGGTGATGAAAGGCAGCGCCTCCAGCGACTGCATGACGCTGAGATCGTCGGCGGCGTGCACGATCGGGCAGGTGCAATGGGTGACGAAATCGAGCTGGTCTGCCGGAACGCGCTTGCGGTTGAGTTCGGTGAAATAGCTGAACATGCCGCCGCCGAGGCGGATATCGGGGAATGCCCGCCGCGCTGCGGCATAAATGTCGTCGAGCGGCGGGCATTCCGGCCACGCGCTGCCCGGCGGTGTCGACTGCCGGTCGACCGACGGCGACACGGCAATGGCCGAGAGTTTTAGCCCGGCCCGGCGAACCAGGTCGGCGACGCCGGACAACTCGGCGTCAAGATCACCAGCGCAGGCAACGACGCATTCGAGGGTGGTTTCGGCTGCGTAGGCAGTTGCGAGCCGGGCGAAAGCGCGCAAGGCATCGAGCCCGTGGCCGCGCGTCGGATCGTGGTGAAACAGCAGCTGTTGTGGGCCGAGTGCCGCCAGCGTGGAGAGGTTCGCCAGCGCCGTCTCGACATCCTCGGGATAGATGACCACGCCGACATCGGGCAGCCTTGCTCCCGCCTCGCCGAGTTCGACCCTGACCGGTTCGCTGGCCACTGCGGCAGCCGGCGCTTTGCCTTCACCTGCGATGCGCAGGCTGATCGTCTGGCTCAGGGGCTGGCCGGCAGGCAGCACATACGGCCACGGCAGCACCAGCGGCCGCACATAGGTCTTGTAGGAGGCGTCCGACCAGTTGCGCTGGTCCTCCATTTCGAAAGTATCGCCTTCCATCCGGCACTCAGCGATGACACCAGGCCGAACCTGATGGGAGATGGCGCGGATATCCTTGAAAGGCTGCCAGGGGTCGATCAGCTGGGGAAGTTTCGTCGCCACCACGCTGCCGTCTGTGTGCTCGACCATGACCGGGCTACCGGCGAGGTCGGCGATCGGGTGCAGGATACAGAAGCCGCAGCGGTTGGTTTCGAAATCGTTTTCGGGAAGGGCGCTGACGTCGAAGACCAGACGGCCGTCGGCAGAGCCTTTGATGGTGGCGCGGAAGCCGAGCCGGTTTCCATCGGGGGCCAGGCAGCTTGCCGAATAGCTGACCGAAAAAGCGTCGGCACCCTGCTCGATCACCAGGTCCGTCAAATTTGGCTCATAGGTGCCCCAGTCGCGGTCACGCACGATATAGGCGATGGCGCGCAGCACTTCGGTGCCGCCATGGCGGATGGTGCGCAGATTGCCGTTGACGAAGTCGGCGCTGAGCGAGCCTGCGCTGAGCCTGACCGGCTCGGCCTCGACCACGCGCGTGCCGTAGAGCAGGAAAGTGCCGGCGGTCATTTCGGCAAGGCGTCGAGTTGCACCGGTTGCCGGCTCGCGGCCCCAGCATAGGCGGCCTCGACCAGCGCGAATGTCCTAAGATTGTCGGCGCCCGAGGTCGCCGGCTCGGTCCCCTTTGCCAGGCAGTCGACCCAGTGCTGCTGGATGGCTACGACGCTTTCCTGGATGTTGTGCCAGGGCCGCGACGCCCAGGCCAGCAGCGGCGGCGAGACGTCGGTGACGGCCGTGCCGCTCTTGCCGGTGACGGTCAGCCGGTATCCCTGCGCCAGCCGGATCGTGCCGTCGCTGCCATCGATCTCGATCAGCGTTTCGGGAAACGGCTCGGTGGCGAGCTTGGTCGCGTAGCTGCAGTCGACCACGGAGGTTGCGCCGCTCTTGTGGTCCATCAGCATGGTCGCCACATCCTCGCCCGCAATGGCGGGATTGATGCGGGCGATTCGTGTCGTGATGGTCGAGACGTCGCCGAGCAGGAAACGGGCGATATCGAGGATATGGATACCGAGGTCCTCGATGATGAAGCGCTTTCCCGTCGCCAGATAGGGCTGACCGGAAAACACGTCATAGGCCGAGCGGAAGGAGATACGCCCGAAGAAGGGCGTGCCGATCTCGCCGCTATCGAGCACGGTCCGCACCGCCTGGATAGGTGACTGCCAGCGAAAATTCTCATGCACCATCAGCGGAACGCCGGCTTCCGCGCATGCCTTGACCATCGCCTTTGCGTCGGCAAGCGTCGGCGCGAACGGCTTTTGGCAGATCACCGGAACGCGGTGGGCGGCCGCCATTTCGACAAGCGGACGATGGCTGGGCGCGGTGGTGGCGATATCGACGAAGTCCAGGCTTTCGCCGGCAAATAGTTCCGCCGCATCGGTATAGCGCTTCGCAATGCCGAACTGGTCACCGACGATCCGCAACCGTTCCGGGTCACGGTCGCAGATGGCGATGATCGAGGCGCCCGCTATGTCGCGCCAGGCATGCATCTGGTTGACGGCAAAGAAGCCGCAGCCGATCAGCGCTCCCCGCAGTTCCGCCATGCTCAGCCTGCCTTTGCCATCTGCATCAAGGTGACACGTTGCTGAAGCCGGCGCTGTGCCTGGTCGACGACGACGGCGACGATGATGACGAGGCCCTTGATCACCATCTGCCAGAACGAACTCACGCCCATCATCACCAACCCGTCCGAAAGAATGCCGATGACGAAGGCGCCGACGATGGTGCCGCCGATCGTGCCGCGGCCGCCCGACATCGAGGTGCCGCCGAGCACTGCCGCCGCAATGGCGTTGAGCTCGAAGCTTTCGCCCGTCGCCGGATGCGAGGCCATCAGCTCGGACGAGATGATCAGGCCGACGATCGCCGCGCAGAAACCGGAGAACATATAGACGAACATCTTGACCATGTTGACCCGGACGCCCGAAATCCGCGACGCCCGTTCATTGCCGCCGACGGCGAAGATATGGCGACCGAGTGGCGTGTACTTGGCGAGATAGGCGGCTCCCAGTGCAACGACGATGAGGATCCAGATCGCCACCGGCAGGCCAAGCAGCCGACCGGCCCCGAGGAAGCCGAAGCCGGTGGTGCCAAGCTCCGGCTTGCCGACGAGGTTGGGAAAGGTGCGGCCATCCGACGACAGCAGCGCCAGGCCGCGCGCGACATAGAGCACGCCGAGCGTGGCGATGAACGGCGCGACGTTTAGCCTGGTGATCAGCAAGCCGTTGACGGCGCCGATCAATATGCCGACGGCAAGCGTGATCAGCGCGATCTCAAAGACGTTGAAATAGATGGTGTAGCCGATCTGCAGGTCGATGCCGTTGAGCACGAGATACCCGGCCACCATACCGCACAGGCCGACGATCGAACCGACCGAAAGGTCGATGCCGCCGGTGATAATGACGAAGGTCATGCCCATCGCCAGGAACGCATTCAGCGCCACGTGCTTCGACATCAGGATCAGATTGGCGGTCGACAGGAAATTAGGCGCCGCGATCGAAAAGAAGATCAAGACGGCGATGAGCGCGATGAAGGTTCTCGCCTTCATCAGCGTCAGCAGCAGCGAGCCGCTCGAGACGGAGGGGACAGCCGCCTTGGCCGGGATGTCAGTCATGGGCGGTTTTCTCCGTGTGCGGGGTCGGCCCGTGGCCAAGTGCCGAGGCGGAGACAAGGGCTGCCTCCGTCGCCTCGGAGCGATCGAACATGCCCGTCAGTTTTCCGTTGCTCATCACCGCAATGCGGTCTGACAGCGCCATCACCTCATCGAGATCCGAGGTGGCGAAGAGAATGCCCAATCCATCGCGCGACAGTTTGCGCATGGTGCGGAAGACGTCGGCCTTGGCGCCGACATCGATGCCTCGGCTGGGCTCGTCCATCAGCAGCACCTTGGGCCCGGTGAGCAGCGCCTTGCCGATCACCACCTTCTGCTGGTTGCCGCCCGACAGCGACGACACCTCTTGCGCCGGGTCGGCGACCCTGATCGCCAACTCCCGCACCACCTGCGTCACCGCCTGCCTTTCGTCAGCGCCACGGATGTGGAACAGGCGGGCAAAGCGCGACAGGCTGGCCAGCGTCAAATTGCTGGCGACCGAAAGGATCGAGACAAGCCCTTCGCGCTGGCGATCCTCGGGGATCAGCGCCAGCCCGCGCCGGATGCGCCGCGTCGTATCGCGCTCCTTGACCTTTCTACCGCCAATGAAGATGTCGCCGGTCGAATGGCCGTGGCGGCCCATGATGCAGTCGAACAGTTCGCTGCGCCCGGCGCCCATCAAGCCGTATATGCCGAGGATCTCGCCGGCACGCAGCGACAACGACACATGGTCGACGGCAAGTCCGCCGGTGGCACGAGGCAGGCAGATCTCCTCGGCACGAAAAATCTCTTCGCCCGGAAGATGGCCGTCGGCCTTGGCGAAGTCCTTGGCGTCGGAGCCGATCATCTGGCGAACGATCCACTGCGTGTCGACGTTCTTCATCTCTTCCTGGCCGGTGATGCGGCCGTCACGCAGCACGGTGATGTAGTCGCCGATGCGGATCAGCTCTTCGAGCCGGTGCGAAATGTAGACGATCGCCACGCCGCGCGCCTTGAGGTCGGCGATCACCTTGAACAGGATCTCGACTTCCGCAGCACTCAGCGCCGAGGTCGGCTCGTCCATGATCAGGATGCGTGCATCGAGCGAAACCGCCTTGGCGATCTCGACCAGCTGCTGCTGGCCGATGCGCAGATCCTCGACCAGCATGTCGGGCCGGATGCCGGCCTGTAGGCGTTCCAGAAATTCCGCAGCGCGGTTTTCCTGTTGCGCGTGGTCGATTTTGCCGAAGCGGTTGGTGATTTCTCGGGTGGCGAAAATATTCTCGGCGACGCTCATATTGCCGAACAGGTTCAGCTCCTGGAACACCATGCCGATGCCACGGTTCACCGCGTCACCGGATGACGAGAAGGAAACCTCTTCGCCTTCCAGCAGGATGCGGCCGGCGGTCGGCCGTTCGACACCGGCGATGATCTTCATCAGCGTCGACTTGCCGGCGCCGTTCTCGCCGACCAGCACGTTGACCGCGCCCTTGCGCACCTCGAAATTGGCGCGCTTGACCGCAACGGTGCCGGAATAGACCTTGGAGACGTCCTCGAGCTTCAGAATGATTTCGCGCTCCGCGATCGCGCTCATGGCTTCGGCCCGATCTCTGCCTCCGCCGGCGTCACCAGCGGCAGGTCCTGGCCGCTCCCCAGCGTATAGGCGCCGAGCACCTTGGCACTGCGGCCTTCCAGCGCCTCGCGCGGCAGCTTGGAAAGCACCGTCTTGTCGGCATAAGCGTTGAAAGCCTTGCCGAACTGGGCGAAGTCGATCTGGTTGGTGAAGTCGTTGAACTGGATGAAGTCCAGGCTGTCGCGCAGCGCGGTACCGCGCACCGCCGGTCCGATCTGCACCCGTGCATCGGCTTTGCCGTCGCCGTCGACATCGACGTCGACCGTTGCCGCACGCGACTGTGTGTTGGCCGCGATAATCTTGCCTTCCAGCCGAACCGCGAAAGTCCAAGGCGAATTCGCCTGCTTGTTCGGATTGCCGTATTTGGCGCCGGCAGCCGCTGGGTCGGTTGTCGCCAGTGTGTGAACCTGCGCAAACGGTCCGGCTTTCTGCTGGAGATAGGGCACGACCTTTGCCGCCCATATCTCTTCGACCATCTTGTCTGGATTGAAGGTGGCAGCGTTGTTGCCGTCGTCCGATTTCGTCGGCAGGATCTTGCAGGCGGTCAGGCTGATGCCGACCATCACGGTAAGGATCGGCCAGTTCGGCTTGGTGTTCAGCATGGCGGCCTGTCGTTCAGCATCGTGGGCGGCCCACGGAAAATGGCGGCGAGGGGCGATCCTGGGTTCGCCCCTCGCTATTCAAATCACGCTGGCTCAGTTCGTCAGCGCGAAGGTCTCCAGCTTGGCGGCATTGTCGCCATTGACCAGAACGCAGTCCATCAATTGCTTTTCCTTGGCCGGCGACTTCTTGTTCTTGATGAAGTCGTTGGCCTGCTCGACCGCCATCTGCGCCTGCGCGAAGGCGGGCTGCAGCACCGTTGCCTTGATGCCGCCCGAGGTGATGGAGTCGCGAACATCGTTCGATCCGTCGAAGCCGACGACGATGACATCCTTGCGGTTCGCCGCGGCAAGTGCCGCATAGGCGCCCATCGCCATCGTATCGTTGCCGGAGATCACGCCCTTGATGTCGGGGTTGGCCTGCAGGATCGATTCCATCTTGGAATAGGCTTCCGTCTGGCTCCAGTTGGCCGACTGCTGGGCGACCATCTTCAGGTCCGGATAGTCGTCGATGACGTCGTGATAACCCTTGGAACGAATGCCGGCATTGGTGTCGGATTCCTTGCCGACCAGCTCGACGAAATTGCCCTTCTCGCCCATCAGCTTGACGAATTCCTGCGCGCCGAGCTGGGCGCCCTGGTAGTTATTGGAGACGATCTGCGCGACGGCGACGCCGGTGGCGTTGATCTCGCGGTCGATCAGGAAGGACGGAATGCCTGCGTCCTTGGCCTTCTGTACCGCGGCGACGGTGGCGTCGGCGCCGGCATTGTCGAGGATGATCGCCTTGGCGCCGCGGCCGATCGCGGTGTCGATCAGCTCGGACTGCTTGTTGGCGTCGTCGTCATGGACCAGCACCAGCGCCTCGTAGCCGAGTTCCTTGGCCTTGGCTTCGGCGCCGACGGCTTCCGCCTTGAAGAACGGATTGTCGTGCGAGGGCGTGATGATGGCAATGAGATCCGCCGCATAGGCGGGCACGGCCGTGCCAAGCGCCAGCATGCCGGCGAAAGCCGCAAGCGTCATTCTGCGTGTAAGTTTCATGAAGTCCTCCCGTTTGAAAAATTGCCTTGGTTACCGAAAGCATCTGTCGGCATCCGAATTCGTCAGGCGGCGCGGGCGGCGGATCGCTTCGGGGCTAAAGAGCCGTTTGCCGGCTTCCCTCCACGGATCGTTGCTCCCCAGCCATCCTCCACTCGCCCACCGTACTCCTGCCAAAACCCTGTCGATCCGAGCCATGAACAGCTAAGCCAACTGGTATGATGAGTCAACCACGAATTCAGGTGATATGTACCTGATGAGCTACGATGCCGAGCGTCGGCAACGGTACGGCGACGTCGCGGCGGCAGCGCCTCTCCTCTTCAGGTGATACGCTGAATGCTGGCGGCGATCTCTTCCGGCTCGAACACGCGCTTCCAGTCGTCCCGCATCAGCACCGGCTTGCCGAACTCGATCGCCTTGTTGCAGGCATCCGAGAAAACGCCCTTGGTCTCGCCGAAAATGACGGCGCCCAGCACGTTCATATGGCCGAGCAGGAAGTCGAGCGCCGCCTGCTGGTCGACGCCGCGTGCCACGACCTCGTCGACGGCTTCCTTCATGACCACCAGCAGCGAGGCGCACACCGTCTCCGAAAGCCCGGGTTCCAGCAGCGCCATCTGTTCGACGCTGACGCGGTGCGAACGCATGACCGGCGCCCAGATGATCTTCGCGATCGCCTCGCCCTTGGCGTAATCCTCTTCCGGCCCCTGCATCAAGGCGCTGACCATATGCTGCTTGGCCTTGACGCCGCCGAAATAGTCCTTCTTTGCCGCCATATCTGTTTCGTCGTTGAAGATCGGCGGATGGCAGGGGTGGGTGACGAAATAGGTGAGGTCCGGTCGATTCGGCAGGTGGCCGGCGAAGGGTGCCGCCGCGTCGAGCACCACCACCATGGTGCCCGGCGCCAGCTTGCTCTCGATGCTGGTCGCCACCTTGCCGATATGCGTGTCGGGAACGGCCAGGATCACCACATCGGCGCCCTTGAGCGCTTCGTCGGCGCTGACAGTATCGAAACCCAGCCCGGTCTTCAGCCGTTCGCGGCCGGCATCGCTGACCTCGACATGGCGTATTGTGTAGGGCGACCCGCGAAAATTGGTCGACAGGCGGTAGCCCATTTTCCCACCGGCACCGAACAGCGCAATCGTTGTCATTTGGTCACTACTCCTGATCTCAGCGGACGGTATCGCCCGTCGTCAACTGATCAACTGGTATAATCACGCTACCACATTTTGGCAATCCGATAATGACAATGAGGATGCGGGTCATGTGCTTCGCCGCGTCATCGGCTGCCGCCCTCGCAAGCTCAAGCACGAGAACCATGGATGACGCGCTCGGGATATGATCTCTAGATCACCAGAAGAAGCCCGCGCTTGCCCGCTGAGTGCGCATGAGCGCTGCTCTGCCATCCCCAGAAATAGGAGGCATGTGATAGGGGTCGGAGGTCGGGCCGGGCGCTACTTCAAAAGATCGACCAGCATGTCGAAAGCCGCATCGATATCGCCGCGAACCGCCGCCTGAACTGCCTGCTCGTCCCGGTCGCGCAGGGCCGCAAACATCTGTTGATGGTATGTGTTCGCGGTCGAGTAGGATCCATGCAGCATATTGAAATAGGGGCTGATCTGCAGCCATAGATCCTTGATGATCTTGAGCAGGGTTTCGGATCCCGCTGCTCGGTAGATTGCGAAGTGGAAGGTATAATTCGCCCTGAGATAGGCCTTTACGTCGTCCGCGCCATTCGCGCGTTCCAGTGAGTCCAGATCGCGCGCGAAAATCGCAAGATCCGCATCACTGCGGTTCTGTGAGGCCCAGCCGGCGGCGATGGCCTCTATCTCAAAACGTACATTTCGCAAATCGGTGAGCCGCTCGCGGCTGAGCGCCGGAATACCAATGGAGCGCCCGGATACTACCGTCAGCGCGTTGGCTGCCGTCAGGCGCCGCAGCGCTTCCCTGACCGGCATCGGACTGACGCCAAAGGCGTCGGCGAGGCTCTGAACCGTGACCATCTCGCCCGGCACGATGCTGCCGTCGAGAATCAGTTCGGTGACCTGGTTGTAGACCCGGTCCTGCAGAGTTTCCTTGGACAGTGGAATGATCTCGACACCAGGCTTCCTGAACGCCGATCCAGCCATCTCCGGTCAACCTTCCCGCCCATGGGCGACACTATTGCTTGTGCCGGAATGCAAGGTTCGTGGTGCCACGTCAAGCGGCCGACATAGCCCGTTTTGATATAAACGATTTCATCATTGATATTTGATCAAATCATGATACGGTCGCTGGCATCGAATGACAAGGGTTTACGTTTTGTGCCCTTGGGAGGCATTTGGTCGTTCTGTTTGGGAGGAGTTCCACATGGGTATCGGATCGAAAGTCCGGCGGCTCGCGCTGCTGGCCGGCATGGCTGCGTGCGCCTTCGGCCTGTCCGCCGCGCAGGCCGCCGAGAAGCACAAGATCTTTCTCAGCATGAGCTACATCGGCAATGATTGGCAGGCGGAGGCGGCCAATATGGTCAAGGCCATGGCCGCTCATAAGAGCCTGGCCGACAAGGTCGACCTGCAGGTCCAGGTCGCTGGCCCCAACGCGCAACGCCAGATTCAGCAGATCAACGCAATGGTGCAAAGCGGCGCCGAAGCCATTGTCGTGTATCCGATCTCGCCGACCGCGCTCAACCAGGTCGTCAAGAATGCCTGCGACAAGGGCGTGAAGGTCTTTGCGTACGACGCCGAGATCACCGAGCCTTGTGCCTACAACGTCCACATAGACCAGCTGGAAGCGGGCAGGGTGACCGCCGAATGGCTGGTCAAGAAGCTCAATGGCAAGGGCAACATCATCGCCATCACGGGCGTCCCGGGAACATCCGTTGACGATCAGCGGACAAAGGCCGCCAAGGAAGTCTTCGCCAAGTATCCTGATATCAAGATCGTCGGCGAGGCTGTCGGCATGTGGAGCCAGGCGGTCGCCCGCACCGAACTTTCGAAAATCCTGGCCACCCGCAATTGGGACGACATCAACGGACTGTGGATGCAGGTCGGCTGCTTCACCGCCAACTCGATGCAGCTCGAGGCTGGCAAGAAGACCAGCGAACTCCTGCCTTGCGCCGGCGAAGGTTCCAATGGCGGCCGCATCCAGATGCTGCCGGAGGGCACCGAAGTCGAAGGTGCCGCTCCTCCTTATGCACCGGCGGGCGCACAACGCATTTCCTATGCCTCGCCGCCTTATTCGGGTGCGCTGGCGCTGAAGCTTGCCGTCGAGGCGATCGAAGGCAAGGACGTGCCGAAGACCACCATCCTGCCGCTGCCGGTCGTTACCAATGAGACGATCAAGCTGTGCGACGAAGGCACATGGGCGGAGATGAAGGCCGGCTGCAACGCCTTCAAGCCGTCGCTGGTCTCCAATCCGGGCTGGTTTGCCTCGATCTTCTCGGACCAGACACCCGAGGTCGGCCTTAATGCTGCCCTCGTCGGACAACCGGAGAACTAAGCCTCCCAAGGCCCGTGTGACGATGCACGGACAACTGTCCGTGCGTCGTCAATCCATGCCAAGCCGGCGATCGAGGACAATGACAGAACACTCCGAGCTCCCCGCCGTCGAGATCGACGGCATCAGCAAGGCGTTCGGCCCGACCGTCGCGCTGGACGGCGTGTCGTTTGCGATCGCGCCCGGCAGCGTCCATGCCCTGCTCGGTGAAAACGGAGCCGGCAAGTCGACACTGGTGAAGCTGCTGTCCGGGCTGGTCCGGCCGAGCCAAGGCCATGTCCGTGTCTTCGGCAAGGAGATCGCTTACGGCGCACCGCGCGCAGCACATGCGCTCGGCATGCAGACAGCATTCCAGGAGATGACCCTGGTGCGCGATCTCTCCGTGCTCGACAACATGCTGCTGCCTTACGCCCCCGTCGGCATCTCCGGCCTGATCCGCCGCGGTGCCGCCCGCAAGGCCGTCCGCCGCCATATCGAAGATCTCGGTTTTTCCGTCGATCTCGATGCCGAGGTGAGCGAGCTCGAGCTTTCGGTGCGCCAGAAGATCGAGATCGCGCGCGCCGTCTACCGCAAGCCGCGCATCCTTTTGCTCGACGAACCGACCTCGACGCTCGCCGGACGCGACGTCGACTGGCTGGGCGACATCATCGCCAGGCTGAAGACGGCGGGTACCACCATCGTCTTCATCACCCACCGCATGCGCGAGGTCCGCGCTTTTTGCGACACGCTGACGATCCTGAGAAACGGCCGCCACATCGTCACCGCGCCGGTCGCCGATGTCTCGGATGCCGACGTCATCGAAAAGATCATCGGCCGCAGCATCGAGCAGACCTTTCCGCCCAAGCCGGACAGCGCCCAGGCCTTCGGTCCGCCGGTTCTGGGCGTGCGCGACCTCAAGGTCGGACGCAAGCTCGACGGCGCCGGCTTCGATCTGCGCAAGGGCGAAATCCTCGGCGTCGCCGGGTTGCAAGGCATGGGCCAGCAGGACCTGTTCCTGGCCTGCTTTGGCATGGCCGAGATCGAGCGCGGCCACATCCTCGTCGACGGCCGCAAGGTCTGGCTCGGTTCGCCGGCCGATGCCTTGCGCCCCAACATGGCCATCGGCCTGGTGCCGGAAGACCGCAAATCCGAAGGCCTGTTCCTGAAATTGTCGGGCAGCCAGAACGCCACGCTGCCGGTGATATCGCGCTTCACACGGCTAGGCCTTGTCGACGCGCAAGCCGAGACCCGCTCCGTCGAGGCGGCATTCGCCACTGTCGAGGTCGACCGCCGCGCGCTGTGGACGCGGGCCGGTGCGTTTTCCGGCGGCAACCAGCAGAAGATCGCCATCGCCAAGTGGCTGGTGGCGCAGAGCCGCATCCTGCTGTTGTTCGATCCCACCCGAGGCATCGACGTTGGCACCAAGCACGAGCTTTATGTGATGATGCGAAACTACGTGGCTTCGGGCGGTTCGATCCTGCTGCACTCGACGGAGATCCCCGAACTCGTTCACCAATGCGACAGGGTGCTGGTCCTCTATGACGGGCGCATCGCCGCCGAACTCGAAGGCGACGCTATCACCGAACCGGCCATCATGCGCCCGGCGCTCGGCCATGCCGGGGAAGCCGCCGCATGAGCAGCGCAGCAGCCTCATCCCCTGTTCCCGGCGGCTTCGGACTGCGCCGTGCGCTGGTGCGCAATCGCGGCGCGCTGATCGCCGCGGCCGTCCTGGCGATCCTGCTCTTCGTCGTCGACTGGATCAGCGCTGGGCCGCTGACCTATTTCGATGTGTCGTTCCTGTCGAGCGGCGGCGCCACCTCGGCGCTCGCGGCGATCGGCCAGACGATCGTGATCCTGTCGGGCGGCTTCGACCTGTCCGCCGGCGCGGTGATATCGCTGGTCAATGCCGTGCTGGCATCGAGCATGGATCCGATGGCGCCAGGCGCAAGCATCCTCCTGTGGACCACCGTCGGCATCGGCGTCGGCATGGCGGTGGGCGCCTTCAACGGCTTCTTCATCGCGGTGCTGCGCATGCAGCCGATCGTGGTGACGCTGTCCACCATGTTCATCCTGCAAGGTGTCACGCTGCTGGTGATGGACAAGCCCGGCGGCTTCGTGTCGCCCGATCTCGGCACCTTCTATCTCGGCGACGCGATCGCCGGCTGGCTGCCGATGCCGCTGGTGGTGATCGGTGTCGTCCTGCTCGCCTGGTTCTGGCTGAAGGGAACCCGCTTCGGCACAGCACTCTACGCGCTTGGCAGCGATCCGGAGTCGGCCGCTTCCGTCGGCATCAATGTCGTTCTGGTGCGCTTTGCCGTCTATGTCATCGCCGGCGGCTGCTATGGCCTTGCCGGCGTGTTCATCAGCGCCCAGACCGGCAGCGGCGATCCGCTGGTCGGCAATCCGCTGCTCTTGTCGATGTTCGCGGCGGTCGTCGTCGGCGGCACGCGCCTCGGTGGCGGGCAGGGCGGCCCGGTGGGCTCTGTCTTCGGCGCCTTTATCCTGATGATCGTGGTGAACATCCTGCTGGTGCTCAACGTATCGGCCTATTATGCGACCATCGCCGAAGGCACCATTCTGGTACTGGCGGCACTTGCCGGCTCGATCTCGCATGCATCGGTGCTTGCCGTGCAACTGCGCGCCGCGCGTGCCCGGCTCGCCGCCTGGCGCGCCGGCATATTGCCCTCGCAACTCGAGCGCGTGGACCGGCGTCTCAAGATCGCCGAGCCAGCCCATGCCCAGCGCAGTCCGGCATCGCCGCGCCCTGCCTTCCATCTGCGCAATGCGGAAACGCTGCGCTATGCGCTGCCGGCCTATGTCTGCCTGCTGCTCATCGTGCTTGTCACCCAGATCTGGCTCGGCCGCGCCATCCTCAATCCGGGCTATTGGAATTCGCTGCTGGTGCTATCCTCCTTCCTAGCCGTCCTGGCGCTCGGACAGGGAACCGTCATCCTGACCGGAGGCCTCGATCTCTCCGTGCCGTGGACGATCGGCATCTCCGGCATCATCCTGGCGGGCATGGTCAACGGCTCCGACGCCGCCCTTGTCTACGCCTTGCCGGTCGTCCTGGTGATGGCCTGCGCCATCGGCTTCGCCAATGGTTTCGGCATCGTCTATCTCGGCATCTCGCCGATCGTCATGACGCTCGCCACCAACGGCATTCTGCAAGGCTGTGCGCTGCTCTATTCGCAGGGAACGCCGGCCGGGTTTTCCTCGCCGATGCTGCGCTGGGTCATGACGGCCAAGCTCGCCGGCCTGCTGACTCCAATCGTGCTGCTGATGGTCGTCTTTGTCGTCGCAGCGGTACTCCTGCTTGGCCGCACCCCGTTCGGAAGGCGCGTCTACGGCATCGGCAACGGGCTGCGCGCGGCGCGCTTGTCGGGCATCGGCGTCGAGCGCACGCTGATCCTGGTCTACATGCTTTCGGCCGTCTGCGCGGCTGTTGTCGGCGTCATGCTGACCGGCTTTTCGGGTCAGGCGAGCCTCGGCATGGGCGACGACTATCTATTGCCGTCGATCGCCGTGGTGGTGGTCGGCGGCGCGCTGATCACCGGCGGGCGCGGCCACTATCTCGGCATGCTCGGCGGCGTGTTGTTGCTGACGGCACTGCAGATGCTGCTCGCCGGCACCACGCTTCCCTATGCCACGAGGGCAATTCTTTACGGACTGGTCGTTCTGGGCGCCGTCATGGCGCTGCGCGAACGGCGGCTGCAATGAGAAGGACATGACCATGAGCACAAGGGCGCCGGCATCGGCGGACGAATTTTTGACCGGGCTGAAAGGCCAGCGCGTGCTGGTGACGGCGGGCGCAGGCGGCATCGGGTTTGCCATAGCCGACACGCTGTCACGCCTCGGCGCCCGCATCGTCGTCTGCGACGTTTCCGACGAGGCGCTGGCCGCTGCTCCCAGCAAGATCGACCTGGTCGCGGCGGTCAAGGCCGACGTCTCGCGCGACGAGGACGTCGACCGTCTGTTCGAGGCGGTCGAGAAAAAACTCGGCGGGCTCGATGCGCTGATCAACAATGCCGGCATTGCCGGGCCGACCGGCGGTGTCGACGAGATCGATCCGGCGGACTGGCGGCGCTGCATCGACATCTGCCTGACCGGCCAGTTCCTGTGCGCCCGGCGCGCGGTGCCGCTGATCAAGGCGGCGGGCGGCGGTTCGATCGTCTCGATGTCGTCGGCCGCCGGCCGCCATGGCTACGCCTTCCGCACACCCTATTCGGCGGCCAAGTTCGGTGTCATCGGTTTCACGCAAAGCTTGGCCAAAGAGCTCGGGCCGCACGCCATCAGGGTCAACGCCATCCTGCCCGGCATCATCGAGGGCCCCCGCATCGAAGGTGTTATCTCGGCGCGCGCCAAGCAGGTCGGTATCAGCCACGAGGAGATGACCGGGCGCTATCTGCAGAACATCTCGCTGCGTCGCATGACCAGCCCCTATGATGTCGCGTCGATGGTCGCCTTCCTGCTCTCCGATGCGGGGATCAACATTTCCGGCCAGTCGCTCGGCGTCGACGGCAACGTCGAAACACTTTGAGGAACAAACCATGGCCAATGTCGCGATCGTCGGAAGCGGGTTCATCGGGCGGGCCTGGGCGATCAGCTTCGCCCGCGCCGGCCATGACGTGCGGATGTGGGACCAGTCGCCCACTGCCCCAGGTGGAGCCCGCGAC
>NZ_RZPB01000330.1:0-6502 GCF_003998535.1 Mesorhizobium sp. M7A.F.Ca.AU.002.02.1.1
CATCTGCAACACCTCGCGCTTCTCCTTGACGTTGCTATAGAGATCGTAGATTTCGCCAATGTCTCCGGTGCGGGCTCACAGCCCGTCCATATAGCCGCCAGTCTGCTGCCTTCGAGTGGCCCATGTTGGCCGCGGCCAGGAAGTGGCGACGATTGAAAGGACAAAATCAGTTGCCGAAACTCATCGCAGGTGACGGTCTGGTGGCAATTTGGGCACATCTTGTGTCTCGTCGCCAGTAAACACGGATGCCCGGCAGGAGCTGAGCTCGCTGCCGGCGGAAATCGTAGAGCGCCAGCGACGCATTCTGATCTTTCGTCAGGCAGTCGACCGCCTTGGCATACGCCTCGGCCTCCATCTCGATCGACCTGAACCGGTATCTTGTGCGCCATCCGGACGATCTGGGAAAGCTTGGCCGGGCCGGCGCCTTCCCAGGCGCACGGGAAGCGCGACGACCCATGTGGACCTTGGATTTCACTCCGCACTTACGCTGCTTTGGCCTTGTCAGCAGCCTGAGCATAAAGCGTGCTCAGCTTTCAGGCCGAGCACTCATCCATTGTTGACAGCACCTGTCGTCATTCAGGATCGCCCCATTCTCGCAGGCCGCTTGCAGCTTTCAGGCTGTTGTCAGCCAGGGCCGCCATAAAGGGTCTCGTTAAACAATTCAGGAGGCCGTTCCAATGAACAATCAGTTTGCGAGACTTTTTCGAGGACCAGGTATGCAGGCTTGTTTCAGGACAAAGAACTTTCTGGCGGCAACCACCGCGATGACGACGGTATTCCTGCCGGCTGTGTCTCTCGGGGTGGGTCTGGTAGCATTTCCAACTGGAGAAGCGTTGGCCGACGACCCGATTTCGATCCCGCTGGAGTATGTCGGGGAAGGCCATGACCGCCTGGGCATCTGGGCCAAGATCAACAATGGCAACGCGCAGCGATACGTATTCGACACGGGCTCGGACCAGCTCAACACGCAGATCGGGTCAGAGGTGACCGGGGTCCGCCCGATTGCCGACACGCCTTACGTATATACGTACGGGGACGGAACGTATGGTAATAAGCTTCAGAACGTGGAAATTGATAAATTTACATATGTCGATCCAGATCAAAAGATAACAATCGACGGGCCGTCTGTAAGCGATAAGAAATACCGGGCTGCTCGCATTCTCGATTTTGTCTATACCCATGCGTATTGCAAGGACAACAATCTTAAGTGCACGCCGGGATCCGTGACGGATGGACTTAAAGATATGTATGGTCAGGATCTCCAAGAACCTTATCACGCCGATAAGGAGCAGCGGGCGAAAATGACCGCTGGCAAGATGGCAGACGAAGGCGGCGATTTCGCAGGTACATTCGGGGCCGGCGATTTTCTTGGCAAGACAAGTGTCTGGGGCATGATGGGCAGTGTCACCAGGTCTGGCTACGTGGTCTCCGCCAATGTGAATCCGGATTCCGAGAGCGACCAAACGCCTGGCTGTTCCCCCTGCACGATTGTCAACCTCAATCCAAGCCTCCGGGCCCAATATACTAATGCCATGCCATGGGGAGAACCCGAGGAAAAAGATCAGGATTCTTATCAGAATTTTCCTGGCTCTGGCGCCAATGCCTCGACCGAATACGAAGGCAGCTACAATCTGCAGTACACGGTTAAGGATGGAGCCCCACCAATCACCGACCCCAACAAGACCGCGGTATTGCTCGACACCGGCACACCGGGCGGTGGCAGTCTGGAGATCAGTGATGCGATGCTGAAGCAATTTCAGGATGCGGGCGTCAAACTTAAAAATGTTCGGAGAAATGAGCAACGCGAGATCGTAAGCGCATCGGGCAACATCCCGAGCGTTACAATCGCAGGAACGGATGGCGATCCGGTAAGGCTGGACAATATCGACTTCACCTACACCAGCGGCACGACGGAACAACCCAATGACCAGACCAGTTTTGTTGCCGGTCTTGACTTCTTCAAAAACAGATCGGTCATTTTCGATCTGGAGAAGAAGTATACCGCTTATACGTCACATTTCGTCACTGCCAGCAACTTCTCTACCGATTCATCCGCACCCGAAGGGACCGGTCTGAGCAGGATCACGACGAGCATGGGGAATGAGGGCGGGTTCGGCATAGCGGGTGTCGTCTCCGGCTCCGGATCGCTGACGCTTGATACAAAGACGGTGGTCCGGATGACGAATGTCAACACCTACACCGGCGAGACGAATATTGCTCAGGATGCCTATCTCTCGCTTGCGGGGCTCGGCAACATCCAACGGTCAGCGAAAGTCGTTGCAGACGGCACGTTCGATATCTCCGAACATGGAAATGGCAGCGACTATTGGGGAATCTCCGACGCCTACAACGATGCCCGTATTCGTAGCCTGAGTGGCAGCGGAACGGTCGAACTGGGCAAGCGTACCCTGGTGCTAACGGATTCGAACGACACGTTCGCCGGCAGCATCAACGACCTCGACGTTGATAACAATAATATGGGCGGCAAACTATTCGTTGCCGGTGGCGTGCAAACGCTGAGCGGAAAGAACAATTTTTCCGGCATGACGACGGTCGGTTCCGGCGCGGGATTGCTGCTTGCCGATACAGGTGTGCTTTCCCATGATGCGACCACGTCCGGCTTTCTCGGGAATGACGGGCAGATCGGGGGCACGGCTATCGCAAACAGCGGCGGTGTCGTCGCAGGCGGCGGCACCTACGGTGCGGTCACCATTTCCGAGGGCGGCACGGTCGCTCCTGGCAGTGCGACCGATCCGAGCAGGATCGTCACCACACTGACTGTCACGGGCGATTTCGCGCAGCAGTCCGGATCGATCTATCAGGTCGACCTCGCAAGGTCGTCCGATCTCATCGATGTTGGCGGAGCAGCGGCGATCGACAGCGGCGCGCAGATCGAGCTGCTGCGGCAGGGAACGCTATCGGTCGATGCCCGATATACTCTGCTCTCCGCAGCAGGCGGCGTAAGCGGCACCTATGGCGGGCTGACGGGGGCTCTGGCGACAGACGCGACGCCCTTCGTCGATTTCCAGCTCGTCTACGATGCCAACAATGTCTATCTCGATATCAGCCGCACATCGACGGCGTTTGCCGATGTAGCCAGCACCTTCAATCAACGCTCGGTCGCCGCAGCGGCTCAGGCGCTTGGAAGCGGTAATCCGATCCAGGACAACATCCTGTTCCTGACGGCGCCGGAAGCCCGCAACGCTTTCGATATGCTATCAGGCGAGGTTCATGCTTCCATTCATAGCGGCCTCATCGAGGACAGTCATTCTGTACGCGATGCCGCGAGCGAACGGATCCGTGCGGCGTTCGACGGCGTCGGTGCCTCCAGCGTTCCGGTGATGACTTATGGGCTGGGTGGTCTGGAACTGGCCCCGGCAACGAGTGAGAATTTCGCCGTATGGGGCCGTGGCTTCGGCGCCTGGGGTCATCTCGACAGCGACGGCAATGCCGCCGGTCTCGATCACTCGACAGGCGGCTTTCTGGCTGGCGGTGACGCGGCTGTCGGCGAAAGCTGGCGGCTCGGCCTCATCAGCGGCTACAGCCATACCTCCTTGGAGGCGGACGATCGCGCGTCGTCGGGCTCGAGCGAGAATTACCATCTCGGTCTTTTTGCCGGCACGCAGAACGGCAATCTCGGTTTTCGTTCCGGCCTTGCCTATACCTGGCACAGCATCGAGACCGGCAGGTCCGTGGTCTTTCCAGGCTTCGCCGACAGCCTTTCGGCCGATTACGACGCCGGCACGTTCCAGGCCTTTGGCGAGCTCGGCTACCGTATCAATACGGCTTCGGCTTCCTTCGAGCCCTACGCTAATCTCGCTTATGTGAATTTTGACGCCGATGGCTTCACCGAGAATGGCGGCGCAGCCGCCTTGTCGAGCGGGGATCGCTCGAGCGACACGGCGTTTACCACGCTAGGTCTGCGTGCGTCGACGGTACTGACCCTCGGCACCGTGACTGCTACCGCGCGCGGCGGTCTTGGCTGGCGCCACGCCTTCGGCGACGTCAGGCCGGATACCGCTCTTGCCTTTGCTGGCGGTTCCTCCTTCGCCATCAAGGGCGTGCCGATCGCAAAGAACGCAGCTCTGCTCGAAGCTGGGCTTGACGTAAACATCACCGAGAACGCGACGTTCGGCATCGCCTATCAGGGACAGATCGCCTCGGATGCCCAGACACACGGGTTCAGCGCCAAGCTCGGCGTCCGTTTCTAAATCACCCGCAAAAGAGATTGGTTATGAAGTCAGTGAGTGCATTTTCTTTTACCGTCGTTCTCGGCTCAGCGACGGTGATGTCTGTGTCCGCCGCGCGAACGGACGATGCCTGCTACAACAAGGCACAAAGCCTATGATGACGCAATGTTCAATCGACGACCTGAAGCCAGTCGATGGCGAGCTTGACAAGCTCTACAAGGAGATGGAGACCCGGCTCAAAGAGTCCCGGCGCATGTCCAGGAACTGGTCGAGACCGCGAGGGGCTACAACGCCACCTCGGAGAACACGCGCGACGCCTACCCCAAGGATTGGCGGCATTTTTCCTCCTGGTGCCGGCGCGCTGGCTTCGATCCCCTGCCTCCGGGCTCGAAGGTGATCAGGCTCAATATCAGCGCCTGTGCCTCGGGCACCGCCGCCGGCGATCCGAAGCGTGGCGCCCCTGCCCTTTAGTTTGCGACCATCGAGCGGCGGCTTTCCGGCCTCGCCTGGAACTTTACCCAGCGCGGCCGGCCGTTGGACCGCGCGGAGCGGCATATCTATAAGGTTCTTGCCGGCATTCGCCGCAAGCACGCAAAGCCACCGCGGCAGAAAGAGGCGGTCCTGGCGACGATCTGCTGGCGATGATCGCCACGCTCGGCCACGACCTCAGGGCCTGCGCGACCGCGCTATTTTGCTCCTGGGCTGTGGCGGCGGCCTGCGGCGCTCCGAGATCGTCGGTCTCGACGTCATGCGCGACGACAACAGCGATGGCGCCAGCTGGATCGAGATTTTTGACGGCAAGGGCTGCTGGTCACCCTGCGCGGCAAGACCGGCTGGCGCGAGGTCGAGGTCGGCCGCGGCTCCAGCGACCACACCTACCCCGTAGTCGCGCTCGAGAGCTGGATCCGCTTTGGCCGCATCGCACGTGGACCCCTGTTCCGCCGCATCTTGTCGATCAGGTCGATATAATACGAAAAAGCCGCCGCCATTCGGGACGGGCGTCGGCTATCATGTCCAGCCATTATGCGGCGAGCGGATAGCTTTCGCCGGACCAGGCAGAGAACTTGGCGGCAAAAGCCTTCATCTCGTCGACCGCGAATGTGGTGCGCGGTTGCGAACTCGACTTGCTGGGCGAGAGGGACCTCGCCGAGAAAGGCGCTGACATGAGCGGGATGCTGCTTGGCCAAATCGAGATCCGCAAAGCAATCGGCCAGCGCCGCGTCGTCCAGCTGTACGCTGCAGGGCGCGTTCACGTCGTCAAGACGGATGCCAAATGCTTGCTCATAATGGCCGCAAGGTAATCGTTTCGGGTCGGAGACACAAGTTGCCGCCTCCTTCGCCGTAGAGTGGCCCGATACAATCACGATCGATATTGCCACCTCTTATCGATAGTGATCGCATAGTTCCCTGATTCGACTCTCAACCGCTCATATCAAGCGATTACTTCCATGTATCTGCTGCGCTAGCCCGTCCTGGCCTTGGAGTGTCGCTCCTCACCTCCTCCACCACTCACCAGCCCGATGGGAGTATCGCCCGCCAGCAGCTTCTCCTTGCTGAGCAGCGCGGCAACCTCAATCGCCTCGAAATCGGGCAAATCCCGCAGTGTGTCGAGGCCGAAGTGCAACAGGAAGGTCTTGGTCGTGACGTAGGTGTAAGGCGTGCCAAATTCAGCGGGCAGGCAGACGTTGACCCACAACAATCAAGGGGACGGTGCAGGCCAAGATTGCGGCAGGGCTTGGGCCCCCCACCCTTCTCCTCAGAACTCCGCTGCTTCCAGCTGGCGGCTGAAACTCACAGGCGCAGCCAGCTTGGTCTCTAACAGCATCGATCGCATCATGGTGTCTGCCATGAATCCGTGTGCGTGAAGCGCTCCAGAGCGAAGATGTTGGGCGTCAACCAGGTTCACTCCAATGAGCTTCACTTCTCGAGTTCTGCACAGTGTCCACGACTGGCGCCGGAGGTTGATCCGGTGATTAGGAGGAGCACTCGTTGTCGGATTCTCGACGATGTCGGACATGTGACACAACGCTTCCAGAGCGATCGCATTGTTCCGAAACGATTTTCCCAGTTGGCACGAAGGTTGCGGCCCTATGCGCAAAAGCACTGCGATGCCGCACCGACTGGAAGAACTCATCAATGATCACGCTTTTCGAACATGTGGGCGCCGCTACCGACACTGAGCGTTCCCGAGCCGACGGAAGCCTCTATCCCTTCTTTCTGAAGGCTGTCCGGACATGAACGCATTTGATGTCCGTCCAACGCTTGATGCTCCCGACGACGATCCCTATGTCTGGCTTGAAGATGTAGAGGGC
>NZ_RZPB01000331.1:0-6426 GCF_003998535.1 Mesorhizobium sp. M7A.F.Ca.AU.002.02.1.1
CATCGTGCCGCCGAACTGCCTGTCTGGCTGCACAGATACAATTGGCATCGTCCACATGGCAGCCTAAAGTCAAAAACGCCTATCAGTCGCCTCGCCCTGATCGAGGACAACCTGTTGAAGCTCCACATCTAGGGCATGCGAAAATAGAAAATAACGGGCAAAAAGATGCGCCTTTTCCGACTCCGAGCCTAGATGGTTGAAAGCCTCGAAGTACTCCTTCGTCCGCTCGAGGAGATCTCCCGCATAAAGCGCCAACGGCTGTGACACGGTGACCCTCGGGCGCGCCTTGACCTTCGGCGTCTCAGGTCCACTCTTGGCCATCTCAGATTATCGGCTTAATTCCGGTGCCGGTATGCGACAAAGCCGAACAGAGTAGCCGCTGCGACGTTGAAGATTGCCCACAGCTCGCGCGGCAAATGAACCGGCATGAACGGGTTGAAGATCGCTGCCGCTCCAAACAGCGCCCAAGCCAGGGTGCGATTTTCAGGGCCTGATCGCCACACCATGGCTCCGCAGTAGATCCCGGCGAAAAAGACCACCACGCGGAGGAATTGGTAATAGCCGTACGGCCATGGCGCTACCGCCAGCAGCGAGGCAATAGCTACACAGATGCAGACCAACCGGACCGTTCCGGCCGGCGTCGAAAAGCATTATTTTCAGCAAACTTGATCCTCAAACGCCCAGCACGGTTGTTAGTGGAGTTTCGGCGCCCGCCATATATTTGAAAAGCCAGATTGCCCAAGTGATCGGCCAAATGAACGCCAACATCGCATCCAGGCTCAAGTTAATCAGGATTTTTACGACCACTGATGCATGGCCCTGCCATGTGTCGACGACATTCATCACGTAGGTGATCGGCCCGCCCAGCATGAAGAGGAGGCCCAGCGGAGCTGACATGATGTTCTTCAGCATGTTTGTGTCCCTCAGAAAGGCGTGACCTTCAGTGACAGTGATACGCGCCGGTCTTATGGTTGGTATGGCAACCGTTGGCATCAGTGCCGCCACTGTGTGCAAACGCGCCGGTCGCGCAAGCGATTATTGCAGCGGCCATAGCCGCGAGAAATGTTGTTTTCATTTTATTGCCCTCCCAAAGTATTTCAGACAGAGCACTATTGCCGGTCGGGCACAAGCTGCTCGTGGCACTGTGAACACAAATAGGATAGATGCTCCTCTGTGCAGGCCAAGATCGGGCGAGGAGAATACTTTGGATGGATTGCGATTGATGCACGTCCCGTTGGCGATCCTGCTGACATGGCCAAGGGTGGCGACGGCAAATGAATGCCTCTCGAAGTACACCAAGACCGACGTCTGCGCCTACGCAAAAAAAATGCAAACCGAAATGGCTCCAGCATTGCCCATGCTGATCAGTTCGAACATCTCCGTTCGGAGCATCATCGCAATCGGGCCAAGGATCGTTTTCAACGCCACCTGGGCTCAGACCGATGCGGAAGTAGACGCCAAATTGTTGGCTGCTGGCGTCTCGCGGCCGGTCTATGTCCAGAAGATCGATGAAATGACCAAAAACTATGTCTGTCGTGCGGAGGAACTATCTGCCTTCGTTCGCCTGGGCGGTGAGATCCAGTACACGTATACGACTGTGGATAATTTCCCAGTCGCGAACCCGCTCGTAGCACTCTGTCCTTAGAGCATCGCAGCACGGCTCATGACATGACTAGTCGCGGCCGATCAACCAGTTGATCAGCAGCCATGATCATTTGTTGGAACTCAATTGAGCCTGATCCGCACTAGCAAGTGGATAGAAGTGAATGTGCGGTTGCCCTTTAGCTCTACTATGCATAGAAACCACTCTGCCGGGGGGCGTAAAGTTGGGGTTGTGAGTGCGTGGGCTCTAAATTCGAAAAACTAAATAAGTTGCGTGACTCACTGCGAGAATCCAACCACGATTTTCGGGCGAGCACTCAGCTATTCAACAGCCTGGACCCTGCCAAGATCGACGGCGACCTGGATGTCATTAACCGCGGAAAGCAGCGCGGCGAGGTGAACCAACCCCCGAAAACGGCAAAGAATCTCGACGATGTCGAACATGCCATCGTGGAACGCGTTGAGGATGAGAAGAAGGCTGCGCATCACACTCTTGAGGACAACCTGCAACTCCTTGGAGGTCGTCTTGCCGGCCTCGATTTCGAGGAACAATTCGGTCTAATCCGTCAGACGAATGCCGCTAGCGTTTCGGACTTCAAAGCCTCGGTCGCCGTGGGCCTCGATGAACTTCACGGCCTGAGAAGGGCCCTGAACGACGCCGAAAAAGAGCATGCATGGTTTAAGGAGAAGCACGGTCTCGTTCGTGCCGCGCGTGTGCAGCACGGTGCCGCTCACATTTTCCGGCTATCGCTTCTGCTATTTCTGTTTCTGGTCGAGACAGCGATGAACGGCAACTTCCTGGCCAAGGGCAATGAGCAGGGATTTTTTGGTGGCATCCTTGAGGCTGCGGCATTCTCTTTCATCAACATCGGGGCGGCTTTGCTCCTGGCGGTTTTCTGCGCTCGTCTCGTCACCCATCGGTCGTTTTTCGTAAAATTCGTTGGGATCATTTCAATCCTTTTCTATATCGGCTTGGCGATTTCGATAAACTTGGCGCTAGCGCACTACCGTGAGGTCAGCGGCTCGCTCGCTGACGGCGCCGGCGCTGAGGTCATCCGTAATATGCTCGCCAATCCAGCGGGTCTCACGGACATCAAGTCCTGGTTGCTGTTTGCGATCGGCCTGATGTTTTCGCTTTTCGCTTTTATCGACGGCTGGTTCGTGCTCGACCCTTACCCAGGCTACACTGGCGTTGAAAATCGGCTCGTTCGACGGCGCGATGACTACATCGATCGAAAGAAGGAACTGATCGAAGAGCTGCAGGATGTCCGCGACGACCACAACGAAAAAGTGGAGGAAATCGTCAAGCAGCTTGGTAGTCGCCGGCGCGAGCACCGCGCGATTGTCGATCATCGATCGAGGCTTCTGGCTCTTTTTGCGCAGCATCAAGACCAATTGGAGCGAGCCTGCAATCAGCTTTTGTCGATGTATCGGGAAGCCAACATCCAGGCGAGGACCGAGCCGGCGCCCAAGCATTTCGGAACGCCCTACAAACTTGATCGCATCAAGCCATACGTCACCGGCGAGCGGGAGTGGAATGAGGGAGATGTTGGCGCATCAATTCGCCAGGCGCAGGAGGAACTCAACGAGCAGGTTCGTCTGATTGGTCAGGAATGCGAACGGGGAATTGAGCAGTACCGAGATCTTGATAAGCTTCACCCGGACAGCGTGAATGTCTAGGCGAACCCGCAGACGCAAGAAAGGCAATGCGGGTACCATTGCCGCGGCCATTGCCCTTGGTGTGCTATCCGTTGCGATGTTGGCCGGCTTCGGCTGGATGTGGACCAGGTCTGGCAATGGCCATATCGACGCCAACACGAATTGCCCATTGGACGGACCCTCCAGCCTGACCGCCGTCCTCATCGACGCCACTGATCCAATTTCGGCAACGACGATGGCTGATCTCAAGAACGAGTTCCGAAAGACCATTGGGCAGGTCGAGCCGGGTGGGTATGTGAGGATTTATACCCTGAGCTCGGCGCCTGGTGAGCTGACGGTGATGTTCGATGGATGCAATCCCGGTGATGGGTCGACCGTCGATAGTTGGACCAACAATCCTGCGCGGCGTCAAAAGAAGTGGGAAAACGCCTTCGGCGATCCTTTGAACAAACTTCCCGATGAAATCCCGAATGCGGCTTCCGCGAGCCAATCTCCGATCATGGCTGGAATTCAGAAAATCAAGCTGTCGCTCTTCGATAGCAGCTTGGCCAAACAGGGCAGTCCCAAGCGATTGGTGGTCGCCTCTGACATGATCGAGCATACGACGATTTACTCGCAGTACCGATCGGGACTGGATTACCAAAAATACCTCAACAGCGCCGCCGACCGCACATATGGGACGTCGCTGGATGGGGTGGGCATCACAATTCTTTATATCGATCGGGCAAAGAAGCCATTTCAGACCCTGGATCACGCGGAGTTCTGGACACATTGGGTCCAGAACCATCACGGCGAGTTCGAAAAGCTGGTTGGCTTGGATGGGTTAAACTGATGGCGAGAGCGCACGACAAACCTTTGCTGGATCATCCACGTCTGCCGGTCGTGGTTTTCGCGGCATTGACACTCGGCGGGTGTGTATTCATCGCCATTGCAAAACTCTCAGGCGTAAATCCGATCGTCGCGGCGGTAGCACCGGCCTGCCTGATGTTTTTCTATCTCGGGGTTTCGATCTTTGCTGGAAAGCTACAACTGCACGACGAGCAGACCGGCGATAACCTCTACTATATGGGCTTCCTGTTCACCCTGACGAGCCTTGGGGTCTCGCTGTTTCAGTTTGGAACGGAAGGCTCAACCGACACGATCGTCCAAAATTTTGGCATCGCGATCACGTCGACGATCACCGGTATTGCTCTGAGGGTTTTCTACAATCAGATGCGGCGCGATCCCGCGGACATTGAGCGAACGGCGAGGCACGAACTTGCCGACATGACACGGCGTGTAAGAGCCGAGATGGAAAGCGTAACCAGGGAGTTCGCCGACTTTCGTCGTGTCAGCCATCAAATGCTCGAAGAGGGCTTTGCAGAGATTGCCGAGCAAGCGGCACGCAATGGGGAGCACATTCGATCTGCCCTGGACAATATTGCCATGGAATCGATCAAGCCTGTCCAAGAGGCGTCTGCCAAGCTCAGTGACGCGTTGCAGCACAATTTCGGGCAAGTCGAAACCCAGTTTGCTTCGATAGCGAACCGCGTTGGAGCTGCAGCGGATTTGCTGGATAAAGCCAACAGCTCGATGTCCAACTCTGTTGGAAAGCTCGGTAATCAAGCCGACAATATGGCTGCCAAGCTGGAAAAGGTGGTTGTTCCTGATGAGGTGCTGAAGAACGATCTGGCGCCGATGGTCAAGCTCCTGGGTAATGCTGTCGCACAATATGCGATAAAAACCGAAACAGCCTCGCAAGAGCAGCAAACGCGGATGACCGGTCTTGCCGACGCAGTGATCAAGGTGGCGACTGGAGTGGAGAGAGCGGCAGCGGCCGCAGAAAAGACCGCAGAAACTGTCCAAGCGCAGCAGCGTTTGACTGAGGAGTTCATGGCTGTGATGCAGAAACACAGCAATGAAACACGCGGCCTCGTCGCAACCCTTACACAACATAGCCTCCCGGCCGTGCGCACTCCCCAGCCTCTGAGCAATGCGATAGCGAACGATGTCGAGCGAGTGGCGGCACCTTCCACTGTTGCCTCCCCTGTGGAGACGCCAATCAAGGTTTCGGATGACACGGAGGGCGACACCTTCCGATCGTTAAGCAGTCCGGCGGAGGTGGAGAAGGGTGAACCGCCAAAGAGAGCAAGTTGGTGGGGCAGGTGAGTGAGGTTAGCGGAACAGCCATTACGTTTGAGCGCAAGGGCTATGGCCGCGGCCTGATACTCGGCCTGACGATGGCTGAGACGATGCTGCTTCTCGTTTTCTGCCTTTTGCTTGCTGCAGGCGCGCTCATCGCCAAGACAAAGAAAGAGGCTGCGGCAGCGCAGAAGATTGCGCAGTCCCTCAATGAGAACGCTCGCAAGCTTGACGAGGAAAACAAGCGGTTGCTGGCTCAGCTGAATGCCATGGTCAAGCCTGCAAGTCGACGCAATGTACCAGATCAAGAATGGCGTGAATTGGTCCGGGCCAAAGAGGCCGCAGAGGCAATCAAAAAAGTGGGACTGACCCTTGAGGAAGCGGTGAAAAGCGCGCCGGCCGCCAAAGTCCTCTCTGACAACGACGTCGACGTTGATCAGGCCAAAGCCATGATCGAGAAGATGAAGGTTCTGCGCGAGCTCGGCTACGTTGGCACGGGCAAGACGTCCAAGGATCTTGCTGACGCACTGAAGAAGGCAAGGAACGAGGCCTCTGCTGACAAGCCACACGATTGGCCACCGATCATCAGTCTTAGCGAGCTCGATGGCTATAATTTCGATACTGGAAGTGCGGAGCTTTCCGGTGGCTTCAAAACGAAGTTGCGGCAGATGTCGAAGACCATTGCTGGAATTGCAACTTCCTATGGTGTGGACGTCATTGAGGTGATTGGCCACACGGACGAGCAGGCGATGTCCGGTGACTCATCGAATATGGACAGAGGCCTTCAGCCCGTACTGGCGCGCAAGATGGACATTGGCACACTCCATCCTGCCGACAATGCCGGGCTTGGATTAGCGCGAGCGATCTCCGTCACAGGCATCCTGCGCGATATGCCGGAACTGAAAGGCTTCACCATCCTGCCAATGTCCGGCGGCCAGTTGATATTGCCTGGCGACCGGCTCACCGACGGCGCACAGGCCGGCGACGTCAAGGCGAGGAGGCGAATTGAGATCAGGGTCAGGCAACGTTCGCGAGAGACAGATA
>NZ_RZPB01000332.1:0-6411 GCF_003998535.1 Mesorhizobium sp. M7A.F.Ca.AU.002.02.1.1
GTCAGAATGCCATCGGCATTCTTGTCCAGCCGGGCGAAGCGCTTGGCGAAAAACGCATCGAGTTCGGCGCGATCGATGAAGCCGTCATGGTTGGAATCGATCCGCGCGAAGGATCTGGCGGCGTCGCCCTTGACGTTGCGCTTCGCCTGAAAGGCCTCCCATTCCAGCAGGCTGATCTTGCCGTCGCCATCCGTGTCGGCCGCCATGATCGCCTTTTCGCGCCGCTTCTGGAATTTGGCCAGCGTGATGTCGGACCTGCTCCCCGACGCGCCTGGCGCGGCAAGTGGCGCGGCGGTCTGCGGTGCAGGCGGGGTCGTTGCCTGGGCAAGAGCCGCAACGGTCTGCAAACTCAAGGCAACGACTAATATCGAACGGCTGATCATGTTGTGCGTCTCCAGCTTGGCGCGACGCAGACGGCTTGTGCCGTCATCGCGCTTCAACCGTTAAACGCCGCGACCCGGAAAATCCGTCGGTCGCGCGTGCTGATCCGTTCGTGCTCGGGTGCGCATCCCGTCGATCGGGATGGAAGGAGCTCTAGTCCGACTGGTCGGCCGCAATCAGTTGTTCGGGCTTGAACCCGGCATGCTGCGGGGTCCACACCTCGCCCTCGCGATTGAACCAGTGGCACAGATACATGCCCGAGGCTGCGCCATCGCTGACCGTCATCCTGGGGCCTCCGGATTTCAGCTTGACCACGTCTCCGGTCTTGAAATTGTTGGGCATTTTTTGACCTCCCATGCTGAGGCCATGAGTTTCACACCAAACCGGGGTCTCGACAATGGCAGATCTGCCAGGCCGGCGCCGCAATCCTTTGCACCAGATGCGAAGGGGTAGACGACGAAAAGGAGGGGGGATGGTGCGCTTGCGGGCAGCCAATTGCCGGCTCAAGCCATTAGAATCAAAATCGTTTTCGATGCCAAGCGGGTCGCAACGAGTTCCCTAGAGATCGTCCCGTAACGTCCTTGCCCGCGCCTTGAGTCGGCATGGGATCGGCCATCCCAGTGAGGGCGCGTCGTCCATGAACTCAACTGGAAAGCTGGCCAGTTACGAATCAGTATAAATCCGCGATGTACAAGAACACTACTGTGTGCGGCCTTCAGCGGGTAACGGCGCTGTTACACACGAAAAAATCCTTGCATGGTTTCCATAAGCGCCCGACGGCGACGGGACTAGATGCGCATTTTGTCGCGTATCCAGTTCCTAAAGATCTTGCTGGCACGATTTGGAGCATTCGCTGGAGCTTCAACAATGTAGTAGCCATTGCCGGTCGTGAAGGCGAGGTCAAAAGGGCGTACGAGACTCCCATTTGACAGCTTCTCCTCAACAAGGCGTGTCCATCCCAACGCCAACCCTTGCCCTTCGAGGGTGGCCCGCAGCAGATTGTCGTAATTTTGAAACCAGATTCCTTGCTGAGGGCGTAAAGAAGTTAGCTTCGCGAATTCAAGCCACTTGTCCCAATTCTCCCATTCGTGAGCCCGCCCATCTAGATGCAGCAGCGTCACGTTTTGAAACTTGCGGAAGTTTTCGGCGCCGACAGAATTTACATATCCTGGGCTGCAAATCGGAAAAAACTCCTCACTAAACACTTTCTCGGACTTCAATTTATTCCAGTCACCGCGACCATATCTAATCGAAATGTCTATCCCGAATTTGCTCATATCCAAGCATTCATCGGTTTCAACCAGTTTTATATTGATCCCGGGATTGCGAATTCGAAAATCAGCCAACCTCGGCATCAGCCAGCAACTTCCAAATGCAACGGTTGTACTAACTGTTACATTTGCCGGAATGTCAGCGACTTTCTCGTTAAACTCCCTTGAGATCAGCCATAAGCTTTCTGAAACTGTATTGTGAAATTGGCGCCCATATTCTGTAAGTGCCACGCCTCGTTGCCCCCGCTCGAACAATTTGGCGCCAAGCCTGGATTCCAGGAGCCTGACCTGCATGCTTACCGCTTCCCTGGTGACATTCAACTCATGAGCCGCAGCGGTAAAATTCATGTGGCTTCCCGCCGCTTCGAACGCGACCAGACTGTGTAGTGGCGGCAATCTCAAAGGCGGACGAGACGTCAATCTGATTTACCTCAGGCGTGATCGATCTTACGCTGACTATCCGAAAAGCACCCCGTAATCATAGTCCCAGCCATAATACGCTGAGGAAGCCAAGAGTGCCATCTCACGATAGCCATCGACAAAAGGACCCGTTGCTCGATTCATTCCAGCTCAGGTCTCTGCAACTTCGAAACAGGATTATGAGCACCGCTCATGCGCCGGCTTATGTAGAGAACGGTTGGCCTACGGAGCGCTACCGGCTCTATCATGAGGAGAAGGCCAAGGGAGGGCTTGCTCTAACGGTGGTGGGGGGATCGACCAACGTTTCGTCGGACAGCCCGTCCGCGTTTGGGCAACTTTATGCCGGCGATGACAGCATCCTGCCTTGGTTTGAACTGCTTACCGGGGGCGTTCATTCCCATGGCGCCGCGATTATGTGTCAGCTGACACATATGGGGAGGCGTACATCCAGCGACGTAGGGGAATGGCTGCCAGTAATAGGACCATCTAACACGCGAGAACGGGCGCACCGAGCCTATCCAAAGAGTATGGAAAGGGCTGATATAGTACGCGTCACCAAGGACTTTGCGGCCGCGGCGGCACGATGCAAAAAGGGCGGTTTTGACGGAATCGAAATCCTGTCGCACTCGCACTTGCTGGGACAATTCCTATCCCCTCTGATCAATTTCAGACAGGACGATTATGGCGGCTCCCTGGAGAACCGGCTTCGACTCACCTTCGACGTCCTGAACGGCGTCCGCGATGCTGTGGGTGACGAGTTCATCATAGGACTGAGGATCACCGGTAACGATTTCCTCAAAGGTGGGCTCAGCCGCGAGGACTGCATCGAGATCGCCCAGCGGCTTGAGCAGTGCGGCCTGGTCGACTTCCTCAACGTGCTTGCGGGAGCGCCATACGACGATCTGGGCTTGGCTCAATGGATGCCTCCTATGGGCACTCCCGCAGCCCGTTTCCTTGGAGTTGCCAAAGACATACGTGAGGCCGTTTCACTACCTATATTCTATGCAGGAGGCATTGCCGATATCGCAACTGCTCGCCATGCCCTGCGCGACGGCATTGTCGATATGGTGGGAATGACCAGGGCTCACATCGCCGATCCCTACCTGGTCTCAAAGCTGCAAACCGGGCAGGAAGATCGTATCCGCACCTGCGTCGGAATGAACTACTGCGCAGACCGGGTTAATCAAGGCAAAGACGCTTTATGCGGCCAGAATGCCGCGACCGGTCGCGAGCGTTTCTTCCCGCATCGCTTTCGCCGCCATGAAATAGCGGGTTTGCGCGCTGTCGTTGTTGGTGGAGGCCCAGGAGGACTGGAGGCGTCCCGTGTTCTCGCCGAGCGGGGTTACAGGGTGACCCTGTTCGAAGCGTCCAACCAGCTGGGTGGACAGATTAACATGGCGGCCGGAGGTTCCACCAGGCGCCAGATGCGCGGGATCATCGATTGGCTGGTCAATGAACTCGAGCATCTCGGCGTTGATGTTCGCTACAACATGCTGGCGGAAGCCGAGGACATCCTGCGTGAGAAACCTGTGTTGGTGGTGATCGCGACAGGCGCACTGCCGCGCTCGCTGAACATTGGCGGCGCGCATCTTGCCCGGCCGATTTGGGACGTGTTCACCGGACAGCCTCCTGTTGGAGAGGTCATCATTTTCGACGATCGAGGCGACCATCACTCGCTGGTGGCGGCGGAGGTAGCAACCCAATCCGGTGCTTGCGTCACTCTCTTAACGCCGGATCGCACACCTCTTCATAATCTCGGGCCGACGAACTACGGCGTCGGCATGCGCAACCTGTATCAGCGCGGGGTGAACTTCCTCACCGACCGTGAGATCGTTGCCTTGAGCCCTGACGGCAACCGTTTGACCGTCACCGTGCGAAACGTCCTCACCGACCTGGAAGAAAAATTCCAGGCCGATCATGTCTTCTATGAAGTCGGGACGGAAGAAAACGCTGAATTGTACTTCGATCTTCAAAGTCATTCAGTCAACAACGGCCAAATAGAAGTAGCATCTCTATTGGACGGCAAAGCCGAGTACCGAACGGTGAACCCGGCCGGTGATTTCGTGTTGTTCCGGATTGGTGACGCGGTCTCTTCGAGGAACATCCATGCTGCGCTCTTTGATGCGTTGCGTGTCTGTTCCGTCATCACGGTCGCCGGACAGACCGGCTCCGATCAAGCGCGCTACTCAGTAACACATAGGCAAATGAAAGGGGAAACGACGTGAAAAATCTCCCACTGGCGGCGGCATGCCTGACAATTCTTGTACTGGAGTCACTCCCTGCGAATGCTGCATCAAGCTGCGGTGAGCTGACAATCTCCAGCATGAATTGGCAGAGCGCTGAAGTGCTGGCAAGCCTGGACAAGTTCATTCTTAAAGCTGGGTTCGGATGTGATGCGGAAATTCTCGAAGGGGACACCGTGCCGACGGTCACCTCCATGATCGAAAAGGGAAAGCCCGATGTTGCTCCCGAGATCTGGGTCGATCTGCTGCCAGATGTTGTCGCTACCGGCATCAAGCTAGGCAAGCTTGTTGAAACTGGCGCGGCCCTCAAAGATGGTGGCGTCAACGGGTGGTGGATTCCAAAGTATGTGTCCGAAGCACATCCGGATATCAAAACCATTGCGGATGCGCTCAAACATCCGGAGCTCTTTCCAGCACCTGAAGATTCATCGAAAGGGGCGGTCTTCAATGGGCCTCAGGGCTGGGGCGCGACGGTTGTTACAACGCAGCTCTTCAAAGCCTACGGCGCTGAAAAAGCCGGCTTCACCTTGATCGACACCGGATCGGCAGCCGGCTTGGATGGATCGATAGCAAAGTCATATGAGCGCCACCAAGGCTGGCTCGGATTCTATTGGGCTCCGACGTCGATTCTGGGAAAGTATGAAATGGTGAAGCTCGACTTCGGGGTTCCTTACAATCAGGCTGAATGGAAGCGTTGCAATACAGTGGCGGATTGTGCCGATCCAAAGCCAAACGTTTGGCCGCAAGATCGAGTAAAGACGATCGTCACGAAAGGCTTTTCGGATCGTACTGATCCCGCAGTGATGGAGTACCTGCAAACCCGGTCGTGGTCCAACGATACGGTGAACGGTCTCTTGACCTGGATGACCGACAACCAGGCCACTGGTGACGATGCGGCAAGGTATTTCCTCAAGACACGCGAGGATATCTGGGCCAAGTGGGTCCCGGTCGGCGTCGCCGGAAAAATCAAAGCGGCACTTTAATCAACGTGTCGCGGTGGTGGCCTTTAGAGCGGCCATCATTGCGACCGCCATTGCCCTCACTGGGCTGACCGACCGAGAATTCCTCATGGATTGGCTGACAAATTTTCCCCATCTCAATGACGAGGCCTTGCGGCTTGTCAAAAAGGGGCTGGATGACGCTTTTCGAACCTTCACCCGAACATACGGCGATTCAATTGAGGGCGTTTTCGCGCCGTTGCAGTACCTTCTGATCAAGTGCGAGCACTTTCTAACCGACACGCCCTGGCCGCTGATCATTTCGCTGGCGGCTGGGCTGGCATGGCTTGCATCCCGAAACTTGACAACCGTGGCTGGAACCGTCGTCACCCTCGTTGCAATCGGGTTCCTGAGCATGTGGGACGATACGATGAAGACGGTGTCCATGATCCTTGTCTCGACGATCATAGCCATCGTGCTCGGTGCGCCGGTTGGAATTGCGATGTCGAGATCGGAGCGCATCCAGAGGGTCATCAATCCGGTACTCGATGTCATGCAAACCATGCCAAGCTTCGTTTATCTGATCCCGGTGGTGATGCTGCTGGGAATCGGCAAGGTTCCTGGTGTGATAGCCGTCGTAATCTATGCGATCCCTCCCATGATCAGGCTGACAAATCTGGGCATCCGCCTCGTGGACAAGGATGTATTAGAGGCGGCCGATGCCTTCGGTTCGTCCAATTGGCAAAAGCTGCGAGACGTCCAGATTCCCCTGGCGCTGCCGACCATCATGGCTGGCGTCAATCAGACCATCATGATGGCACTAGCCATGGTCGTCATTGCCTCGATGATCGGGGTGCAGGGTTTGGGTCAACCGGTCCTCAAAGCGATCAACAATCAGTATTTCACGCTGGGTTTGTTCAATGGACTAGCCATTGTTGGTATCGCCATCATTTTTGACCGTATCAGCCAAGCTTATGGCAAGCGGCTGCAGCGACACCTGGAGTTGATGCATGCCTGATCGTGAAGAAAAACAAGTCGGAATCGTTATCTCACATCTGTTCAAGATCTTCGGAGCCAATGCCAACAACCACCTGAATGCATTGGCGAGAGGGATGACGAAAGATGAGTTGAACGAACGCCACGGGCTTGTCCTTGGAC